>DHYN01000097.1:0-590 GCA_002414125.1 Ruminococcus sp. UBA5129
TCGGGGGTTTTTGTTATTATTCGATTACTTGTATAAATTGGAATTTAGCAGTTAATCGTTCATTAGTCCAGTGATACTATTGGGTTGCTGCTTGTTCACACGTTTGTAAAAACTTACATGAGAATCAAGCTCGCTGAATCCGTTTTTCTGATAGAATTTATATGATGGCTTATCACTGTCTGTTTGTAGAAAGATACCCACCATTCCACGATTCAGTACATCTTCTTCAATCATTTTCATAAAGCGTGATCCCACGCCTTGACCTTGAAGGTCAGGATAAACACAAAATTCTTCAATATTATAGTTTGTTCCTTCCCACCAATGACGAATCATTCCGATTGAAATAGCAGATAACTTACCGTTAATAAATAGCCCGAAATTAAGTGAGTTAAAAGAACATGATATTTCTTTTATATATTCTTTCAATTGCTCCTCATTACTCCAGTTATCATTCCAAGGTTCTTGTTCAAAGGCATTTTTGTATAACTCTGTCATTTGAGGTAAATATGTTTCATCAAGTACGATGAATTGTTCAGTTCTATCCATCAAACTCATCTCCTGTAAATTTCGATTTTTTTAACTAAAATTAT
>DHYN01000097.1:740-10410 GCA_002414125.1 Ruminococcus sp. UBA5129
TGCTTTTTAGGGTGGTTTATATGAAAAATTGAAGATTGCTTTGTTATTGAGGTTGATTTCCGTTCATCGGAATATCCTCCATAGGCGGACGTTGATCTCCTTCCATTGGAGGCTTCTGGTGTTCTCCTTTTGGGAGCTCGGGATCGCCGTTTTCATCTGTCGGCATCTCAAAATCTCCCTTGCCGCCGAACCCGTGATGTCCGAAGTCGCCTTTTTCGGGAATCTCAGGCTGCCCATTCTCGTTTGTCGGCTTTTGACCCATTCCGCCGTGTCCTCCGCCGAAATTCATTCCGCCGCTCTTTCCGATAAACGAAACCGAATTTTCAGCCGTGAACGTGCCGGCTTCCGTTCCGTCAGATGAGTATCCGCCGACTGTATAAAGCCCGTGGTCGTTCGCTGCGGTGGAAGTTCCGCCAATATATATTGTATAAGTTTCTCCACTGAGAATAGCGTCGGAGCTTATAACTACAGAGTTGAATTTCTTCAGAGGGGCAAAGCTGATAACCTCGTTTCCGTCAGAATTGCACAGAGTAACAAGCGTTCCTCCGTCCTGATATGCGTCAAAAGTGATGACTGCCGTATTCTGAGTCGAGTTTTCATTCGGATATTCTGCCATTCCCGAAGATCCTGCCGCAACAAGAGTACCTCCCGAGCAGATGATCTCGCCATTGCCATCAAGAGCGCCGTTTCCGTCGTTAGTCGGACCGTTTATCAGAACTGTTCCGCCGCTGATAGTCATATTTCCGTTGGAATCCAGACCGTCTCCGCCTGCATTAACATGAACCGTTCCGCCGCTTATGTTAAGCGAAACGTTGTCGGAATATGTTCCCATACCGCCTTGAGGAGTACCGTCGCTTGCGTTGAAACCGTCGTCCGTCGAAGTCAGGTCAATGCTTCCTCCGGAAACATTGATGGAAACGGCTTCGATTCCCTCGTAGGATTTTTCAATGGAAATATTTCCGTTTGAAATATCTGCATTGAGATCTGCATGAATTCCCTTATCACCGCTGAGCAGTGTCATTTCTCCGCCCCTGATGTAAAGATTTCCGTTGGAGTGTACTGCATCGTCGGCTGCATCAATGTAATATTCTCCGCTGCCGATATAAAGCGCAGAGCCGGCTTTGATACCCTTGGCGCTGCTTTTTTCGTTAGAGTCGGAATTGGCGGTTGTTTCATCAGTGAATTTGTTGTTTCGGCCTCCGCCAAAATTGCCTCCTCTGAAATTGCCTCCGCCGAAATCATCTGTGTGAGTCTCGCCGTTTTCAGAGCCGCCGCCTGCGGTAACATTTATGCTCCCACCCTCGCAGATGAATTCATTATCTGCCTGAATACCGTCGTTTGCGGCGGTTATATTCAGTGTTCCGCTTTTGATGAAAACAAATCCCATGCCCTCTTCGGTAACGTTGGTGGATTTGATGCCATCAGATTCCGATTGAATATTGATCTCCGCATCGGATACGGCAACATAGTCCTTGCCTTTGATACCATTTCCGACCGAGGTGATATTCAGTGTGCATCCTGCGATAACGATATCATCCTTAGAAGTGATACCCTCGTTGAAATTTCCGTTTATATTTAGCGTGCCGCTGCCATTCAGCGTAAGGCTGTCGGCGCTGAAAATGCACGAATCGGGTTCATTCATTGAATCATCAGGATATTCGTAGGAGATGCCGTCACTGAGAGTGCTTGAAGTTCCCTCAGGCATAGTCAGAAAAAGCTTATCGGCATTGACTGCATAGATCGGTGATGAATCCGAGCAGTTGATGTCGGCATTATCGAGCACAAGCTGAACTTTCTCGGCAGTGTCAATGACTATCCTGCCGTCCTGTAGATTTCCTGAAATAAGATATGTTCCTTTTTCCGTGATCCTGATTTCCGAATCTTCAAAAACTGCGCCCAATCCGTCAATTTTGGCATTTGTACCGAGCAGATCAATTTTGCAGTCGGGAGTACCGTACACTCCGCTGAGGTCTCTGTCGGAGAAAATTCCTGAGGTGTTGCATGTTAATTTTTCGTGAATATTTGTATCTGTTGTGGAATCATCCTGCATAGATTCAGAGGTGTCGCTCTTCGGAGTTGAATTTTCGGAAACCGTCCTATTTGAGCTTTCCGCACAGCCTGCCGCCAGTACAGTGAAGGCTGTTGCTGCACTGATAAATCCAAGCAGTTTTTTATTTTTTGTTGGGATGTTCATTTTTTCACCTTTTTTCTGTATGATCCCATTCCCCTGTGCTTTTTCTATGATTGCATTATATCTCTCTATTATGATTGTTTTGTGAAAGCTTATTGAAAACCTAAAGGAATTACTTGCCCTGACAGGCAACTGCCAAATATTATACTAATCGACACCTTGACACAGTATTATACAAAAAGTATATAGAAATCTATGAATTTTTATTAAATTTAATCTTGTAATCCATAATTTCTTTGTTTGTTTGTTAAAAACACACAAAAAGAACACGACTTTTTCTAAACCAATATTACGAAAAGCAATTGCATTTTGTTTATTAATGTGATATAATTTAATTACATAAAAGATCGTGCGGGATAGCTATGTACATATAGTTGATCTCTTTGCGAGATTTTTAGAAAATATTTAGGAAAGGAATGAACAGTATGAAAAAAAATTTGGGGAAAAGAATTCTTAGCGGAATCACTTCCGTTTTGATTTCTGCTTCCTGTGTTTTTCCGTCTATGTCGAGTTTAACGAGCGGCGCGGCTAAAGGTATGCTGAGCATGAACGATGATAACGAGACAACAGATGTCACTTTGCTTGTCGGCGAGAAAACAAAAGATGATTTAAATTTTGACAATGTGGATGCTGCTTTGCAGTACTACAATGACACTTATTTTTTGGGTATCGCTTCACAGTTTTGTGTATTTCTTGACGGAGATTTTACCCCGCATGATTCGGATGCTGAGGGTCGCTTAGCTATTTCGGGCGATCTCGACATTCAGACATTCTGGGAAGACAAATCATACGTTATAGGCAAGGGTGATTTTGAAAGAAGTACACCTTTAAACCGACTGCTCAAAGACCAGAATTATGCCAGCATTATTATCGGAGGCTCAATCACGAACGGAGTGCTCAGTAATGAACAGTATGATGGTGCAAATCTGGCGAGAAAGGTTCTGCTCAACACGGACAGAGATGTTGTTGAGGGAAATGCTGAAAAGTATTTAAAGACGTTCTCGGATAATTCCGAGGGTAAATACGTTGGAAAATCTCAGGTCTACGCCGGAGAGGTACTGGATTTTGAAAAAGAATTCAAGGAACTTGAGGAGAGAAGCCGATCCCTTAACAGAAAGGTCAATCAGTTTAAAATAACCTACGATGAGGGTTCAAAGACCATTACCTTAAAGTACATCGGAGACACTGTTAATAACGAAAGCAACGATGACAACGGAGAGACCGGAGAAAACGGAAATACCAATACCAAAAATGTTGCTGAAACGGTATATGCCAGTCTCAGTGATGAGCAGCTTGATTGGTATCGACAGGCAAAAAATATCGTATTTGAAGATATTCCCGAACTCCCCGAGCAGAGAATGGTCGTTAATAACGATGCGAATGGAGATGCACCTTATAAGTATTCGTATATCGTTGTAAACATACCTCAGACTAACAATACGGATGACAAAGACGGTATTCATCTCGGAACTTGGGATGGCAACGGTGTGAATAAAAAGCTTACAATTAATAACGAAATTGTAGTTGACGGCGATAAAAGAGAGCAAAATAATTCTAATGCCGTAACTTCGCTTTTATACAACATTCCGAATGCTGAATCGGTTATTATTCCAGGTTCTATGCAGGGTACGATCTTAGCTCCAAAGGCTGAGGTTACCGATGAAAAATCACTGCGCGGAGGCGGTAATAACGCCCACCTTTCAGGCGCTCTTATCGCAAAGAAGTTTGACGGATATACCGAGTTCGGTTACAGACCGTTTACAGGTCCTATAACAATGCTCGGTACAACGGCTGACTATACTATTAATATAGTAAAGTTTGCAGAGGACGGAGAAAATTATCTCGGCGGAGCTGATTTCGGTCTGTATAATATATCAGGCTGCGTTGGCGATGACGGCACGGTCGATCTTGAAAACGCTCCGCTTGTAGATACGTTTACATCAAGCGCAGACGGCAAGATCTCGGTAACTGTTGATCCTGCCGAACACGATGTTTTTGATAAGACGCTTGATCCTAACGAAAAACATACGGTTGCTATGTATGCCCTCAAAGAGATAAAAGCTCCCGACGGCTATGTTATCGATGAGGATAGCGTTTACTACTTCTGCATCAAAGAAGCAGGTATCATCTCCAGTCAGAACTGGGAAGATATTGATGTTGACTATGTTGCAAGAACTTATGTAACCTTCTATGAGCCCGATGAAGAAGGAAAGCTTGTTCTTGATGATAGCGCACCTGAGTGTGAGCATCATAAGATTTATAAGGGATTTACCGTTGCTTATTCTTCTATCGACGTAAGCAATAATGTATATGAAATCGGTGGTGATACCTATAGGATCGAACCCGGTAAGGTCGGAGATGAAAGCGATGTTTATCTCATCAAGGACGGAACAACGATTAAGTATAAAAACGGCGATGAGATCAACGGTAAGAAGGTAGAGGTCAAGTATATTACTCAGACTATCGACCCGTCAAGAGATGAAAACCCTGATGTGATCGATCCGGATCATAAGGATCTTTTCATCCAGCATTCTTACTATGTAATATACGGCGGAAGAGTTATTTCACCTACGATCGACCTGTTTGCTCCGATCAAGGATGCAAACAAGGCTCTTATGAATGAACTGTTCCCCGAAAATGCATTTGCTTTTGTAAACCAGAAGGGTATTACAGTTAACAAATTAGACGATGAAGGCAAGCCTTTAAAGGGTGCAGTCATTGCATTTACAAATGAATCCTATAAGCAGTCAACTTCTTGGCAAGGCGGCGGTATGGGAGGCTTTCCCGGTATGGGCGGCAATTTGGTTACAACATTCGATCTGGATGGAGAACCTGTCATAGTAAACGGTTGGAATTGGACAAATGATACTTCATCAGCAGCTGTTGTTGAAGACAGTATTCAGAATCTGACCGCAGAACAAGAAAATGTAATGGGTTCATATTATCCTAACATATATTACTCAAATATCTACCGCATCAGCGAAACCACAGCTCCTGACGGCTATGATGCGGCTGATGAAGATATTGTATTTATAAAAGTTCCTATTACAACTTATACTTTTATACCAGGTTCGTTTAACCAGACTGCTACGACTACCGAGAAGATTTTCTATAAGAAAGTTGCTCGCGGTGCGTCTATTGATTCGCTCCCTGTAACCTATAATAACAATAACTATGGTGGTTATCCCGGTATGCCCGGTAATAATCCTAATAACAGTTATTTCTCTCAAAATCAGAACTTGAATGGTTGGAACAGTTTTGATGTAGGCGGCGATGAGCAGTTTGTTTTCGAGGAAGAAAGTGATTCCGAAAATCCGCGTACGATCAATATTGTAAACAACCTGAAATTCGGCTCTGCGCTTAACATAAGCAAGGTTGACAGCGAAGATAACACATTCTTTATCCCCGGCGCAAAGCTGGAGCTTTATGCAGCGAAAGATGACGTCTTGATTACTTCATGGACAAGTGGAGAAAGCGCATACTCGCTCAGAGAATCTCTTAAAAAAGTCAATAACGACTATATTAAGCGCGGATATATTGCTCCCGGTACTTATTATATCGTAGAGAAAGAAGCTCCCGAGGGCTGCGATGAGGAACTCGTAGGAAAGAAGCTTTACTTCAATATTAACGATGACGGCGAGTTTAATCTTGGTAAGCCTGAGTATGTTTCTGTTAAGAATCCTCCTGAAAGGCAAGAAGCAGAATATTCATTCGGCGATGAATATGCAGGTGTCAAGATAAATAAAGTTTGGATCAAGTTCTCAAAGGACAATGATAGTGGTGCAGCGATTCAGTTTAAACCTGATGGAAAAAATCAGTTCGGAGGCGACTACAATATTCCAAATGCTCCCGATGGAGATATAATAGAATTTGACTTTTCCGGAGAAGATCTTCGCTTCGGTCCGGGCGGAACAATGACACTGAATTACTGGTGGTGCGATATCAGCGAGGTCAGATTTTATACCGGTGATGCTGCTTCAGGCGGTAACTCAAGCGCTAACTATATTGAAAAGAGCGCTGAGATCGACATGACAACTTGGTCAGCACCAACTGCTGGCGAAAATGGTTTTGAATATAGTAAGGCGGTTTCTGATTTAGGTCTTACTGATTCAAACGGAAATCCTGTTACAGCACTTACAAAGTATGATCTTAAATTCTCAGACGGTCAGACAAGAAGAGTTATCTTAAATCACGAAGTTAATTCCAATGGCGAATGGGATTGGAGTCAAAACTATAATGTTACAGATAATGATGTTATAACAGGTACTGGAAAAATTACAACTATTAAATTCTACAATGATCCGGTAGCTGAACTTGACCAAATTTCAATGACAGTTTATTGGAACGAGGTAGATACTTCCCAGCAGGAAGAGCAAAAACCCGAGATCAGCGAGGAGAATCCTATTATCAAGCTCCCGTCAGAAGACGGTGTTATCAATATTGCTGTTCCTAACAAGATCAGCAAAGTTATATCTATCAGCAAGGTTGACGTAGGCGGCAATGAGATCGCAGGCGCAGAGCTTGCTCTTGACAAGGTCGGAAACATTACCAGAGTTGAAGACAGCATCGAGATCGAGGCTGTTGAAAGCTCTCGTGTTACAGAGTGGAAAACCAAGGAAGAGGTGGCTACCGAAGCTGTTCCCGTAACTGATGAAGACGGATCTGTTAAGACGGACAGCGAGGGAAATATCGAAACTACAATGGTTAAGGTTACTACAGTAGTATCTGAGACCAACGAAGACGGTGAGACGGTTACATCTGTTTTGGACGTAATGGTTGTAAATCCCACCAAGATCGAAAATCTTGCGGACGGCTTATATAAGCTGACCGAAAAAACTGCTCCTGACGGCTACGTTAAAGCAGAATCAATTTACTTCATTGTTGAGAACGGTCATGTAGTTGATAAGATCGTTACATATGATGAAGAAAATGATAAATTTGTTATCGGCGGAAGTTCCGATGAGATCATCGGAAACAAAGTTACGATGACAGACGAATATTCAAAGATCACTATTAATAAGTATGACATCTCAGGCGAAACTGAGGTCGCAGGTGCAGAGCTTACGATTTATGTGGCTGATGAGAATGGAGAAGCAGCACTTGACGATGATGAAAATGAAGTTATCGCAAAGGACGTCAACGGCAAGGTGCTTACATGGACATCTGTAAAGGATGCTGCATGGAACATCGAAGGTATTCTCGACGGTGACTATATCCTTAGAGAAACAGGCAGCGAGTTCACAGACGGTGAAAACACATATGATATTGTGAATACCGACCTGAAATTCACTATTAAGGACGGCAAACTTGTAACTGACTCTATCGAAGGCGTTGCTGAAGAATTAGATGATACCGCTGAGGAAGGTTATTTCTTCTATGACGCGGATAACGATATCATCAAGGTTTGCGATGCTAAGACTGTTGAAGTAATAACAGCAGACGTAGAAATTTGTAAGCAGGATGCAAGCGGAAACGAATTAAAGGGCGCGCGTTTAGAGCTTACAGGAGTAGACGAAAACGGCGATGCAATAGTATTTGACGAGAAGAATCTTATTGTTGCTGAGGACGGAGAGTCAATCACGGCTTCCGGTAATACACTTGCATGGATTTCCGGCAGCACATCTACATTTATCAAGAGTGTTCCGGACGGAACTTACACACTCCGCGAGGAATCAGCGCCAAACGGCTACACAATAGCAGAAGAAATCACATTTACTGTCAAGGACGGTAAAATCGAGGGCTCGGAAGAAAATACAGTAGTAATGACAGATGAGCTTTCAACGATCACAGTAAATAAGTACGAAATCACAGGCGAAGAAGAGGT
Source organism: Ruminococcus sp. UBA5129 (assembly GCA_002414125.1). Classification (GTDB taxonomy): domain Bacteria; phylum Bacillota; class Clostridia; order Oscillospirales; family Ruminococcaceae; genus Ruminococcus. Next base: position 8,756 of record DHYN01000097.1, read on the forward strand.
TGCAGGCGCAGAGCTTACGATCTACGAGGCTTATGAGGACGGAAGTATCGCAAAGGATGCCGACGGCAATGAGATCATTGCAAAGGACGTCAACGGCAACGAGCTTACATGGACATCAAAGGTTGACGAAGCATGGCAGATCGAGGGAATCCTCGACGGCAAATATGTGCTTAAGGAAACCGGAGATGAGTTCACATATGAAGGCGAGACATATAAGGTGATCGACAGCGAGTTTGTTTTCGAGATCAAGAACGGCAAGCTTGTAAAGGATGATCTTGGCGAAGCAGATAAGGATGAAGAAAACGGCTACATCTATTATGATGAGGACGAGGATATCATCAAGGTTTGCGATGCAGTTAAGGTCGTAGAGCCTGAGACAGAACCCGAAACAGAACCCGAAACAGAAGCACCAACAGAAAGACCTGTAATCCCGACAGTAGTAAAGATCAGCAAGGTAGACGCAGTGACATCTGTAGAGCTCAGCGGAGCAAAGCTGACACTTGAAAAGGTAGCAGATCTGACATATGATGAAGAAAATCTTCCGTTCGGAGCAGTAGCAGTCGAAGCAGAGATGATCGAACAGTGGCTGTCTGACGGAACAGCAAAGGAATTCACATTAACAGAAAACGGCGTATATAAGCTTACAGAGGATGCAGCTCCGCTTGGATACAAGAGTGCAGAGAGCATATACTTTGTAGTTGACAACGAAACCGTAAGAAATATCTCGTTCACTGAACAGGCAGAAGATTTCGATAATGTAGTAATCGGAGCGCCCCTCAGCGAGAACAGGATAGAGATGCAGGATATGCCTTACGAGGCAGACCTCGTCATCAACAAGACCGACCTTGGCGGCAATGCAGTAGCAGGAGCTATGATGCAGCTTACCGGTAAGGACGTAAACGGAAACGAAATTATCTTTGGAAACAAGCATCTTGACCCGAATACAGCATCGCAGGTATTGAACAACGAAGGAAAGCAGATCTCGTGGCTTTCAGGAGAGACAGCAGCAAACTTCTATGGTCTCCCTGACGGAACATACACACTCCACGAGGAAGCAGCACCGGACGGATATCTGGTAGCAACAGATATCGAGTTCAAGATCGAAAACGGTGAAGTAGTAAGCATCACGATCGACGGCGAAGAGCAGGAGCTCAACGGCAACGAGATCACGATGGAAGATGCAAGAAACCAGATAACGATCGGCAAGTATGACATCACAGGCGAACAGGAGATCGCAGGAGCAGAGCTCACGATCTTCGAGGCGGATGGTAAGACCATAGCCAAGGATATTGACGGAAACGAGCTCAAGTGGACATCTGACGGCGAAAGCAATTGGACGATCGAAGGACTGAAACCGGGTACATATGTACTCAAGGAGACAGGCGGAGAGTTCACAGTCGGAGACGACACCTACACGGTAATTGAAGGTGAGATCACATTCGTATTTGACGGAGAGAAGCTTACATCAATTACAGGAGAAGCAGTCAAGACAGAGGCAGACGCAGAGTCCGAAGAAGGCTATGTATTCAACGATGAGGCAAACGGAATCATAAAGGTATGCGATGCAGTTAAGGTCGTAGAACCCGAGACCGAAGCACCTACAGAGCCTGAAACGGAAGCTCCCACAGAGCCCGAAACAGAAGCTCCCACAGAGC
>DHYN01000097.1:10538-31508 GCA_002414125.1 Ruminococcus sp. UBA5129
AGACAGAAGCTCCTACAGAACCCGAAACAGAACCCGAGACAGAAGCAACCACAGAAGTTAAGGCTGACCTCGTTATAAACAAGGTCGATGTTAACGGCGAAGAGGTTAAGGATGCTGTTATCATTCTGACAGGCGTTGATTCGGACGGCAATGAAATAGTATTTGGCGAGAAGAATCTCATCGTTGCTGAGGACGGCGAGGCAATCTCCGTTACAGGCACAATGCTTGTATGGAAGTCAGGCAGCACACCTACTTATGTCAAGAATGTTCCTGATGGTACTTACAAGCTCCATGAGGATGCAGCTCCCAACGGTTACCTCAAGGCTTCCGACATCGAATTCGTAGTTGAAAACGGTAAGGTAGTTTCTATTGACGGTAAACCCGCAAACGAAAATACAGTTACTATGGTCGATGAAAAATCGGTAGTAACGATCAACAAGTTCGATATCACCGGAGAAGAGGAGCTCGCAGGAGCAACTCTCCAGATCCTTGACAAGTCCGGCAATGTAGTAGTCCTCAACGGCGAGAAGCTTGAGTGGACATCAGAAGTCGGCAAGACTTGGATCATCGAAGGACTCCCGAACGGTGATTACACACTTAAGGAATCAGGAACATACTTTGAATTTGACGGCAAGGAATACAATGTCGTAACAAATGTACTTGATTTCACAATTGAGCAGGGCGTGATCGTAAGCAATAACGCTAACAAGACCACACTCGATGAAAACAAGGAAGGCTACTTTGTTGAAGGCAATCACATTTCCGTATGTGATGCTGAAACAGTAAGCATCTACTTCAGCAAGCAGGACGCTAACAACTCAAGCGAGCTTGCAGGCGCAATTCTCACACTTACAGGTTCAGACGAAAGCGGCAACGCTATCGTATTCCCCGTAGGCTCAGTAGCACAGGGTCTTGGTGCTGAGATAATCAGCGGTTCAGGCACTGTACTCTCATGGATCTCAGGAATAAGACCTTCATATGTAAGAAATATCCCTGACGGTACTTACGTTCTCACAGAGACAACAGCTCCCGATGGATACAAGACTACAGAAGCAATAGAGTTCACAGTCAAGGACGGCAAGCTCGTCAGCGGCGGCAACTCGATCGTAATGAAGGATGAGTATTCTAAGATCACTATCAACAAGTTCGACATCACAGGTGAAGAGGAGCTCGCAGGAGCAACTCTCCAGATCCTCGACAAGAACGGCAACATCGTAAACCACAACGGCGAGAAGCTTGAGTGGACATCTGAGGTTGGCAAGACTTGGGAAATCGTTGGTCTCCCTGACGGTGACTATACACTTAAGGAATCCGGCGAGACATTCGAGTACAATGGTAAGGTTTACTCGGTAATCACAAGCACTCTCGACTTCACAATTGAAAACGGTGTTATCACATCCAACAATTCCAATAAGGAAGAACTCGCAGACGGTAAGGAAGGCTTCTTCGTAGATGGTGATCTTATCGCGGTTGTAGACGCAGAGGCAGAACAGCCCGAGACAGAAGCTCCTGAGACTGAAGCTCCCGAGACAGAGGCTCCTGAGACAGAAGCTCCTGAGACTGAGGCTCCCGAGACTGAAGCTCCTGAGACTGAGGCTCCTGAGACTGAGGCTCCCGAGACCGAAGCTCCTGAGACAGAAGCTCCCGAGACCGAAGCTCCTGAGACCGAGGTTCCCGAGACAGAGGCTCCCGAGACCGAAGCTCCTGAGACAGAAGCTCCCGAGACCGAAGCTCCCGAGACCGAGCCTGAAACAAGCAATCCTACAGGTCAGCTTCCCGGTGAGATGGAGACTACCTCAAACGGCAGCAACATCGGTTCCGGCGGCGAATTCGAGCAGACTGAGACGAGTGTTCCCGAAGAAACAACTATCCCTGCTGATACTACAGAAGTAACTCCAACAGAGACTACAACTACCGAAGAACCTACAGTTCCCGGCGAAACAGTGGTATCGACAGAAGCTCCCACAGAGGGCTCGACTACAGCAAACACCACCGGCGCACCTCAAACAGGTGTTGCAGGACCGGCTGTACCGATAGCATTCCTGATGACGGCACTTGCAGCAGCATTTGCAGCACGTTCAAAAAAACGTGACGAATAATTAGCTGAAATGAACCGNNACTTATTCGGTGCGGTTCTTCCTTTCTGTACAGCATTTACTTATACTTATGCAACATCGAGGCTGCCATCGGGAGGCTTTGCCTCCTGAATCCTCCGCCAAAGGTATTATGTCCCTTTAGCTAGAGGTGGGGGACAGAGTCCCACGCATATTTTTTGAGAAATGATTTTCGTGAAATGCAGCTCACGCGTGCTTGACAATATTTAGTGTCCATGATATAATAATAATGTATGTAAAAATGCGTATAAACCGAGCTGTCCGCGGTATAGAATAATACGGGAGCAAAAATAAATATGTGGAGATAATGAAATTGAATAAAACAGTTAACGGACTAAACATTAATTACGAGCAGAAAGGCAGCGGCGATCTTGTTGTGCTGCTGCATGGGTGGGGAGCTAATATTACGCTTTTCGCCAATCTCATTGAGCTGCTCTCGAAGAAATACACGGTCGTGGCAATGGATATGCCGGGCTTCGGAAAGAGCGATGAGCCGCCGACTGCATGGTGCGTTGACGACTATGTGCAGTTTGTCGTGGACTTCCTTGCTGACTATGCTGCAAACAAGATCGTTTTTCTTGGTCACTCGTTCGGAGGGCGCGTCACTATCAAGATGTGCAGCCGTACCGACCTGCCCTTTAAGATAGAAAAGACTATCCTCGTTGACAGCGCAGGAATTCTTCCGCCTAAGTCCAACAAAAAAAGCCTGCGCACCTACTACTACAAGGCGGGCAAGGCAGTTCTCTCCAACGGACTCGTGAAAAAGGTATTTCCCGATGCGCTTGAGAATTTCCGCAAGAAAATGGGAAGCGCCGATTACGCAGCGGCATCGCCGCTCATGCGTCAGGTGCTCGTTAAGGTTGTTAATGAGGATCTCGAACCGCTTCTGCCGAACATCAAGTGCCCGACGCTCCTTGTGTGGGGTGTCAACGACACTGCTACTCCGCTTTCGGACGGCGAGAAAATGGAGAAGCTCATCCCCGATGCAGGACTCGTCAAGTTTGAGAATGCTGGTCATTATTCGTTCCTCGACCAGCAGTTCATGTTCAACCGAGTTATGTGCTCGTTTATGAAAATAGGAGACTGATAATAATGCTGATGCTATACATTCCTTTTGCGATCGTCACTATTGCGGCTATTGTTATGCTCTCGCTCAGAGAGCTACACATGCTCCAACTCAATGGATACAAAACGCCCGAGCATTCGTGGTGGATGAAGAAAAACTACAGACGGTATATTTTTCCGATCATCTGCTTTTTGTTTCAATTTCTTATGCTTTTTGACGGTGCGCTCGTACCGGTGACAGCAGCTCTCGCTGCCGCAAACATCATCATTGCGCTCGCAAACAAGCCCGGCAAGAAGTTCAAGAAGCCGCTCGTCTATACCGCGCGCGTTAAGCGAATGATGGCGACGTTCTTTATCGTCATCGCGGCTGCGTTTATTTGCTCGTTTTGGATACTGTTCACTAATAATGCAAAAGAACCCATGCCGTACATCATTCTCGGTTCAGCCCTCTATATCACACCTATTCTCGTTCCGCTCGCAAACCTCATAAACAAGCCGATCGAGACAGCTATCCAGAAATGGTACATCAACGATGCAAAGAGAATGCTGAGCGAGTCTCCGAACCTCCACGTTATCGGCATCACAGGCAGTTACGGAAAGACCTCGATGAAGTTCTACCTCAGCGAGCTGCTAAACTCTCAGTATAATACGCTCAAGACTCCCGAGAGCTATAATACACCGATGGGCGTTGTAAAGACCGTCCGCATGAACCTCCGTCCGACTCATGAGATCTTCGTCTGCGAAATGGGTGCAAGGCGCGTCGGCGAGATCAAGGAGCTTTGCGGAATTGCCGATCCCCATGACGGAATCATCACTTCTGTAGGTCCTCAGCACCTTGAGACCTTTAACTCCGTCGAAAACGTTGTGAATACGAAGTTTGAGCTTGCCGATCACGTTTCGCCGCTCGGTAAGATATTCCTCAACGGTGACAACGAGCTGATAAGGAAAAAAGCTCCCGAATACAAGAACGCCGTCCTCTACGGCACGACCGAGGGCTGTGACTACCGTGCAACGGATATTACGGTCTCCGACAAGGGTACTCAGTTTATCTTAACAGCACCTGACGGAACGAGCTGCCGCTATACGACACTGCTCCTCGGCGAGCACAGCGTCCAGAACCTTGCAGGCGCTATAGCGTACTGCCACAGCAGAGGTATCGCGCTTGAAAAGCTCGTGCTGCCCGTGAGAAGAATACAAGCAGTTCCGCACAGACTCCAGCTTCTCGACAAGGGAAACGGTATGACGTTCATCGACGATGCGTACAACTCAAACCCGAGCGGATGCCGCGCTGCACTTAACGTCCTTGGACTCTTCGATGCGTGCAGGATACTCGTTACTCCCGGAATGGTTGAGCTTGGTGCAAAGCAGGATGAGCTAAACTACGAATTCGGCACGGAAGCTGCCAAAGCGTGCGACTACATCGTCCTCGTGGGCAAGGCTCAGACAGAGCCGATATACCGTGGAATAATTGATTCGGGCTATCCCGAATCGCAGGTCTTTGCCGCGGACTCGCTCAATGAAGCGCTCGCAAAGGTCAGCGCATATCAGACTGACAAGAAGAAAATAGTCCTGCTTGAAAACGATCTGCCCGATAATTATTAAGTTGCCGATTCTTCTTGCAGAAAAGTTTTTTGCCGTGCGCGCGTAAGCTTCCATGGCTCGATAACGTTACACAATTGTGATCGGTACTAAAATTAATTCACAAGCAAAGGTCGGTGAATATCATCCGACACATAATAAAAAAGGAGCGTACACATATGAAGATAAATCTTGCAGTTATTTTCGGCGGAAAAAGCGTTGAACACGAGGTTTCCGTCATTTCAGCCGTTCAGGCAATGGCAAGCATCAACAAGGAAAAGTACAATATCGTTCCCGTCTATATGACGAAGAAAAACGAATTTTACACAGGAGAAAAGCTTTTAGATATCAACGCTTTCCGCGATATACCGTCACTTCTCGGCGAGTGCATCGAATGCGTATTCGTGCGCAGTGAAGGCAAGGTTCAGCTCATCCGCCGCAAGATGAAGAAGCTTGGCTCTAACCTTATCTCGGATATCGACGTTGCGTTCCCAATCGTACACGGCACAAATGTTGAGGACGGTGCGCTTCAGGGCTATCTTCAGACTCTTGACCTGCCGTATGTAGGCTGTGACGTGCTCGCATCGGCTGTGGGAATGGACAAATTCGTGATGAAGATCCTACTTAAGGATGCAGGCTTCCCTGTGCTCGACTGCTGTAGATTCTCCTCATTTGAAGCCGACAAGCTTGATGAGCTTATGGATAAGGTAGAGGCAAAGTTTCCGTACCCTGTTATCGTTAAGCCGATCAATCTCGGTTCAAGCGTGGGTATCTCAAAGGCATCCGATCGCGCATCTCTCGAAAAATCAATGGAGGAGGCTTTCAGCTTCGCGGATAGGATACTCGTTGAGCCTGCCGTTGTTAAGCTCAAGGAGATCAACTGCTCGGTGGTTGGCGACAGCGAATCAGCAGAGGCTTCCGTGTGTGAAGAGCCTGTTCAGTGCGATGAGATACTCTCCTACGAGGACAAATATGTCGGAGGAGGAAGCAAGTCCGGAGGAAGTAAGGGCATGGCTACGCTCAAGAGAAAGATCCCTGCGGAGATCACTCCTGAGCAGGACGAATTCATCCGCAAGACCGCTGTTGAGGCGTTCCGATACCTCGGCTGCTGCGGCGTAACGAGAATCGACTTCATGCTCGACATGGCTGACGACAAGATCTACATCAACGAGATCAATACAATTCCCGGTTCGCTCGCATTTTACCTCTGGGAACCCAAGGGGGTCAAGTACTCCGAGCTGCTCGAAAGGCTCATTCAGCTCGCTCTCAAGCGCTACAGACAGGGCGAGAAAATCAGCTATTCCTTCGATACGAACATCCTTGCAATGGGCGGAAGCTTCGGTAGCAAGGGCTCAAAGAGATAACGATATATCCACGAAAAAGGAGGCTTTGCCATGAATACGCTCCATTTCCGCTATGCGGTCGAAATTGAAAAAACGCGCTCGATCACTCAGGCTGCGGAGAATCTTTTCATGGCTCAGCCGAATCTCAGCAAGGCGATTAAGGAACTCGAAAATACTCTTGGTATAACTATATTCAGGCGTACATCAAAGGGAGTCATCCCGACCGAGCAGGGACTCAGGTTCCTCGGCTACGCAAAGCAGGTGCTCATCCAGCTCGACAACATGGAAGCGATCCGCTCACCGGAGGCTTCGGGTCGGAGCAGACTACGGGTGTGTGCGCCGAGAACGGGCTATATCTCGCGTGCTTTTTCGACTTTTGCGGCACAGCTCAGCGCATCTGAACGCTCGGAATTGCAGTTCAACGAGACAAATGCCGTCACCGCGATAGCGAGCGTCCGCGAGCTTTGCAGTGACCTCGGCGTGATAAGATTCCGTCTCGACCACGAGCGGTATTTCATAGACTACCTCGCCGAAAAAAGCCTTGATTCGCAGATATTATGGGATTTTGAAGCTACTGCGGTAATGTCGGAGAAGCATCCCCTCGCACACCGCGATGAGCTGTCATACAGCGATCTTTCCTCCTGCTCGGCAGAGATTGTTCTGGGCGATGAGACTGTTCCCTATCTCAATTCCGTTCCCTCCATGAACGGCGCAAAGCGCATCATCGACCTCGGAAGCAGGGCGAGCATCCTCGAAACGCTTACCGCGGTCAGCGATTCGTTCTTCCTCACCTCACCTATGCCGACCGATGAACTGAGCCGTTCGGGGCTTGTTCAGCGGCAGTGCCGCTTTAACGGAAACAGCTTCCGTGACCTGCTCATCTATACCTCAGAGCACTCGTTCAGCGAGACGGAGATCGCACTCGTGAACATCATTTATACCGAGCGTAATAGATCTGCGTATAGGTAAACTATGATATGCATAAATCTATATAAAGACATTCCAGAAATATATGGCGCATCAAGTCCCGATTTTTGCAAGTTATTGCGCATCGGGATTTTTTGTGATATAATGTAAAGTAAGGCTTTGTAGCTGTCAAAGATGACAGGTGCAAAATTAAATCCGAAACGAGGTATTAATATGTTTGAGATACTTGAAAAAAAATGCCTTAACCCGACTGTTACACTTATGAGGATAAACGCTCCGCTGGTGGCTAAAAAGGCTGAGCCGGGTCAGTTCATAATTCTGAGGACTGACGAAAACGGCGAGCGAATCCCGCTTACCGTGGCAGATTATGACCGCGAAAACGGCTCTGTTACGATCATCTTTCAGGTCGTAGGCGCTACGACAGAAAAGCTCAACCACATGAACGAGGGAGACTGCCTCCACGATTTCGCAGGTCCTCTCGGACGCGCAACTCACACGGAGGGGCTCAAAAAGGTCGCTGTAGTGGGCGGAGGAGTTGGCTGCGCTATTGCTTATCCCGTTACGAAAAAGCTCCACGAGCTCGGCTGCGAGGTTCACGCTATCGCAGGCTTCCGCACGAAGGATCTCGTTATTCTTGAGGACGAGTTCAAAGCTGCAAGCACTAAATTCATCCTCATGTCCGATGACGGAAGCTGCGGCGAAAAGGGTCTCGTTACAGATGCCCTCAAGAAGCTCATCGAGAGCGGCGAGCAGTACGATGAGGTCATCACTATCGGTCCGCTCATCATGATGAAGTTCGTCTGCGGACTCACAAAGCAGTACGGCATCAAGACCATTGCGTCCATGAACCCGATCATGATCGACGGTACGGGAATGTGCGGCGGCTGTCGTCTCAGCGTGGGAGGAAAAATGAAGTTCGCGTGCGTTGACGGTCCCGAATTTGACGGTCATGAGATCGACTTTGATGAGATCATGTCCAGAAATTCCATGTACAAGCCCTTTGAGCGCAAGGCTCACGAGGATACATGCAATCTCTTTAAGCAGGAGGTAAAGTAAAATGCCAAATATGTCGCTCAAGAAAAACGAAATGCCCGTTCAGGAGCCCGATGTAAGAAATAAGAATTTCTCCGAGGTGGCTCTCGGCTACACAGCCGAACAGGCTATTGACGAGGCTAAAAGATGCCTCAACTGCAAGAATAAGCCCTGTACAGGCGGTTGTCCCGTGCAGATAGATATTCCGGCTTTTATTGCTGAGGTTGCCGAGGGTAATTTCGAGGAAGCCTACAAGATCATCACAAGGTCAAGCTCACTCCCTGCTGTCTGCGGACGTGTTTGTCCTCAGGAGAGTCAGTGCGAATGCAAGTGTGTGCGCGGCATCAAGGGCGAGCCTGTCGCTATCGGCAGACTTGAGAGATTTGTCGCCGACTTCCACAACGCAAACGCGAAGGAAGCTCCCGAAGTACCTGCTTCAAACGGTCACAAGGTGGCTGTTATCGGTTCGGGTCCGTCAGGTCTTGCCTGTGCCGGAGACCTCGCCAAGAAAGGCTACAAGGTCACTGTTTACGAGGCTCTTCACCTCGCAGGTGGCGTTCTTTCATACGGAATCCCCGAATTTCGTCTCCCCAAGTCTATCGTTCAGAAGGAGATTGAGGGTCTCAAGGCTCTCGGTGTTGACGTTGAGACTAACGTTATTATCGGCAAGACTCTCTCTATCGACGAGCTTATGGAGGACTACGGCTTTGAAGCTGTATTCATCGGTTCGGGTGCAGGTCTGCCGAGATTCATGAATATCAAGGGCGAAAACCTCAGCGGCGTTTATTCCGCAAACGAGTTCCTCACCCGAATCAACCTCATGAAGGCTTACAAGCCCGATTCGACTACTCCCATTCAGCCCGGCAAAAAGGCTGTAGTGGTCGGCGGCGGAAACGTGGCTATGGATGCCGCAAGAAGCGCTAAGCGACTCGGTGCGGACGTTACTATAGTCTACAGACGTACCGAGAAAGAGCTCCCTGCTCGTGCAGAGGAGGTCGAGCACGCAATGGAAGAGGGTATCGAGTTCAAGTTCCTCACTAATCCCGTTGAGATCACCTCCGATGAAAACAAGTGGGTAAAGGGCGTTATTTGTCAGCAGATGGAGCTTTCCGCTCCCGATGAGTCGGGCAGAGCACGTCCCGTTGCAGTTGAGGGCAGCGAATTCGAGATCGAGGCTGACTGCGTTATCATGTCGATCGGTACTTCTCCGAATCCTCTCATCAAGTCCACCACTGAGGGTCTCGAAACTCAGAAGTGGGGCGGTATCATCGCTGATGAGGAAACGGGTCTTACCTCCCGCGAGGGCGTTTACGCAGGCGGCGATGCCGTTACAGGCGCTGCTACGGTTATTCTCGCTATGGGTGCAGGCAAAAAGGCTGCTGCCGCTATCGATGAGTACATAGCTTCCAAAAACTGATCTGCTTGCCATAAGTATTCTATAAGTCCCTCTGATCGCATTTAGTGGTCGGAGGGATTTTTGGAAGAGTTGGAGAAAGGAGTTTTTTATGCTTAAAAGTATTTTATCGGGACAGAGCTGCGCAAAATGCCGTCTCTGCTGTGTGTTCGACATCTACGACATCTGGGAGACTCCCGTTTTTACGGATGAGATCAGAGAACGCATCAGCGCCGTTAAGCCCGATGCGGAATTCGTCCCAAAGGACGGCGGCTGGATATTCAAGACAGGCGAGCTTACTGCCGAACAGCTTTTCAACTGTCCTGCGCTCACCGAGAATGGATGTATGCTCGGCGATGATAAGCCGTTCGACTGCCGTATCTGGCCGTACCGCATCATGGAGGTCGGCGGCAGACGCGCGATCACGATCGCTTCTATCTGCGAGGAGCTTTACAACCGTCCGCTCTCTCAGCTTGTTGGACTGCTCAAGGACGGTCTTGCTGAGACGATCTTCTGCTATGCCGATGAGCATCCCGAAATAGTCAAGCCGTATTGCGAGGGTTATCCTGTCCTGCTCTTTGAAAAGTAGCGTTTTGGAGGTTATTGGATAGGTCTAATAAATGATAAATCATCAAAAGCAAAATTGAATGGCACTATGAAAGATTTTATAATAGGTTAGGAGATGCGATTATTGAAGTGGTTCAAAAAAAGGTTCATGTTAATTTCTATTATAATAATTATTATTATAATCGTTATGATTGTTATGATTGTTATGATTGTCAGAAAACACAATTCTCAACCACCTAAGCTAAATAATATTACATCAATTCGTGTTGAATATAATCAAAGAATAGCAAACCAACTTTCGTTAGTTTCTCCACTTGAAATAAAAGATGTCGAACAAATTGAAAAAATGGTAGATTGTTTCAATGTGAAATCTTATTATGAAATAGGTTGTGATTGTCCGTCACATGATATAATTATTCATTTTATGACAGAAAAAAAAGAGTATATTTATAACATTGGAATTACTGGAGATGTACGAATACAGTATTCAGAGGTTCCTGATGAAGATATATTTGGAATCGATATTGATAGCATTATCAATATACTCAACAATATCGAAGGATCTGGGAATTTAAAGTATCCCATAGGTTAATATAAGAGGCGGAGGGATCATGATCCCTTTGGAATCCCACTGAAAAATCCCTTTATCCCCAAANNGTTAAAGGGATTTTGAGAGAGACGGCAAGAACACATCTTTTGACAAACATTCGGGAACAACGACTTCAATAACGTCTCGATATATCATAATAATAAATGCTGTTGCAGTGCGGTATCACAACTTCACTATTGTAATTCGGTGCAATTTGTGATATAATAGTCCTATAAACAAAATCAACTCAAAGGAGCAAGCACATGAAACTTCTCGCGATCGACGGAAACAGCATACTCAACCGCGCATTTTACGGTATCAAGATGCTCTCAAACAAAAAGGGAGTTTTCACGAACGCTGTTTTCGGCTTCATGAACATATATTTCAAGAACCTTGACGATGTAAAGCCCGACTGCGTGGCAGTTGCGTTCGACCTCAAAAGCCCTACGTTCAGGCACAAAGCCGTTTCGTCCTACAAAGCCAACCGTAAGGGAATGCCGCCCGAGCTTGCACAGCAGCTTCCGCTTATCAAGGAGCTTCTCACGCTGATGGGAGTGAAAATAATCGAGTGCGAGGGCTATGAAGCCGACGACGTTCTCGGAACGCTCTCAAAGGTCTGCTCGGATTCAGGGGACGAGTGCTTCGTGCTCACGGGCGACCGCGACAGTCTCCAGCTCATTGACGATAACGTTACCGTGCTCCTTGCGACAAACAGGGAGACCGTCCGCTACACACCTGAGCGTTTCACCGAGGATTACGGTTTCGAGCCGATTCGCCTTATCGACCTGAAAGCCCTTATGGGAGACAGCTCCGACAACATTTCGGGAGTCCCGGGAATAGGAGAAAAGACAGCATCCTCACTCGTAAAAGCCTACGGCACGGTCGAGGAGCTGTACAGCCGCTATGAGGATTCCGATCTGACAAAAGGCGTTAAGGCAAAGCTCGCAGCAGGCGCAGATGCCGCAAAGCAGAGCAAGTGGCTCGCAACGATCGTCCGTGATGCGCCTATAAATACCGATATATCGTCATATAGACCGACTGCTCAGGATCGGGACGGGCTGAGTCGTTTCCTCACCGAGCTTGAGATGTTCAAGCTCATGGACAAGCTTGGCGTGTCTCCGTCAGCAGCTCTTTCGCAGAACACGGGTGTTTCCGATGAGGAGGATGAAGAGGTCAAGCCGATCAATCCCGAACATGCTCAGCTTACCGTTGAGGCGATCTCGGAGCTTACCGAGTGTACCTACCTTTTCAATGACGGAAAGCTCCTCGTGCGAAGCGGCAGTACCGTCTATTCAACAGCTTCCGACACGACCGCAGCCGCTTTTTTCGCATCGGACTGTGCAAAAAGCACTATTGACTCAAAGCCGCACTACCGCTTTGCAATGGCTGCGGGCGGCGAGCTTAAAAATCTTAAGTGCGATGCGGCTATCTGCGGCTACCTTCTGAACACGTCCGCCTCCGAATATACGATCGAGAAGCTTTGCGCCGAATACGGAGCCCACTATTACTCGGAAAACGGAGAATTTGCCGATCTGCTATCGCTTGAGGGACTTACTGAAAAGCTCGTCCGCGAGGTCGAGGCAGAGGGAATGCTTCCGTTGATGCGCGACATCGAAATGCCGCTGATAGAGGTGCTCGCTTCAATGGAGCACTTCGGCATCTGTATTGACCGCAAGGGTGTCGAGGAATTCGGAGTCCGCCTGACCGAAATGATCGAGGAGGCTCAGCAGATCGTCTATGACGAGGCAGGTCACGAGTTCAACATATCATCGCCGAAACAGCTCGGAACTGTACTTTTCGAGGAACAGAAACTTCCTGCAAAGAAAAAAACAAAAAGCGGCTACTCAACAAATGCCGATGTTCTCGAGGAGCTTCGCAGTCTCTCGCCCATCGTTGATAACGTGCTGAAATACAGACAGTACACAAAGCTTTATTCGACCTATGTGACCGGTCTGCTCGACAAAATAGCGGATGACGGCAGGATACACACATGCTTCCGACAGACCGAAACGCGTACCGGCAGGATCTCGTCAACCGAGCCGAATCTCCAGAACATTCCTGTCCGCACGGAGCTTGGCTCGCAGATGAGACGGTTCTTCATCCCCGACTGCTCCGACGGAAAAAAGCGAGTTCTCGTTGATGCCGACTACAGTCAGATCGAGCTGCGCGTAATGGCTCACCTCAGCGGAGATGCGAATATGATAGAGGCATTCACCTCCGGCGAGGACATCCATACCTCCACGGCGGCTCAGGTTTTCGATATGCCCTCGATCATGGTGACTCCGCAGATGCGAAGCGCCGCAAAGGCGGTCAATTTCGGCATAATCTACGGAATCGGCGCATTCTCGCTCTCGAAGGACATCGAGGTCTCCGTTAAGGAGGCACGGCAGTATATCGAAAGCTACCTCGCGAAATACCCCAAGGTACGCGCGTTTACCGAAAATATCGTCAGCGAAGCCGAGAAAACCGGAGTCGTTTCGACAATGTTCGGAAGAAAACGCCGCATACCGGAGATACTCTCATCGAATAAGATGGTGCAGTCTGCCGGAAAGCGTATCGCGATGAATACACCTGTTCAGGGAACGGCTGCCGACCTTATCAAGCTTGCTATGATAAACGTCTGCAAGCGTCTCAAAACCGAAGCTCTCGATGCACGGCTGATACTTCAGGTGCACGATGAGCTTATTGCGGAGTCGTCCGAAGCCGATGCAAAGCGCGTTGCCGAGATAATCACCGAGGAAATGCAGAACGTATACGAGATGAAAGTTCCGCTCGCGGTCGATGCCCATATCGGCGAGAGCTGGTACGATGCGAAAGGCTGAGGTGCGAAGATGAAGATAAAATGTCAGGAATGCGGAGCAAAGGTGAGAGATGACGAGAGAACTTGTCCAAGGTGCGGAAAAGTCCTGTACGAAAGTATTTTCTCGGATATGTCCGCCGAGCTTGAACGGGATATGGAGAGTGTCACGGAAAACGATGTTCGGCTCGTGGGCGAACAGGTCAATGACGACATTCACAAGCTCACCTATGAGGAATTTGAGAAGAGGTACGTTGCCGAACACAAGCTCACCGCTCCGCCTAAGTATGTCTTCACTATGGCGGCTATCGCAAGGCGGCTCACCTACGATGCCAATATAAAAGCGGCATACAATGAATATCTTCGGGGACTCGGCTATGATATATGAATTTGAGATAAAACGGGCTGACTCGAATACGCCCGACGAGATTTTCGAGCGGCTTTCCGCACTCGATAGGTCGGTGATCTCAGGCGGTTGGTCGGCGGAGTCATTCCGCTCGGAAGCCGCAAAGGACAACGGCTTTGTCCTGTATATTGAGGAAAACGGCACGATCTGTGCACTTCTCACGGGATATGAGGTTCTC
This sequence comes from Ruminococcus sp. UBA5129, assembly GCA_002414125.1. GTDB lineage: Bacteria > Bacillota > Clostridia > Oscillospirales > Ruminococcaceae > Ruminococcus. Next base: position 24,528 of record DHYN01000097.1, read on the forward strand.
GGTGAGGGCGACATAACCAACGTTGCAGCAGCTCCCGAATATCGCCGCCGCGGACTCGCCTCATCACTCATAAGAGCATTTATTGCTATGCTCGGAGGCGATGCGGAAAAGGTGTTCCTCGAGGTGAGAGAGTCCAACGCTGCCGCGATCGCGCTCTATGAAAAATGCGGATTTACCGCGCTTTCCGTGCGGAAAAACTTCTACACAGACCCACGAGAAAACGCAGTCGTAATGATTAAGGAGATTTGCAAATGCTGATTTTAGGAATAGAAAGCTCTTGCGACGAAACAGCCGCAAGCATCGTCAGGGACGGCAGGGAGATCATTTCCTCCGTCATCTCGACTCAGATCGAGGAACACAAAAAATACGGCGGTGTAGTGCCGGAAATCGCTTCGCGCCGTCACTGCGAGAACATCCTTGGCGTTACGCGAAAGGCTCTTGCGGATGCACAGCTCACACTTGCAGATGTCGATGCCGTTGCCGTTACATATGCTCCCGGACTTATCGGAGCGCTTCTTGTCGGGGTGAATTTTGCTAAGGGACTCGCTACTGCTTCGGGGAAGCCGCTTGTCCCCGTCCACCACATCGCAGGTCATATCGCCACGAACTACCTCACTCATACGGAGCTCGAGCCGCCTTATCTCTCCCTTGTTGCGAGCGGCGGTCACAGCCATATAATCGAGGTGCAGTCCTACACCAAATTTAAGGTCATCGGACGTACTCACGATGATGCGGCAGGTGAGTGCTTTGACAAATGTGCCCGTGCAATGGGGTTCCCATATCCCGGAGGCGTCCACATCGACAACGCCGCTCAGAGCGGTGACCGCACGAAATTCAAGCTCCCACACCCGACTGTTGCAGGCAGCGAATTCGATTTCAGTTTCTCCGGACTCAAGACCTCCGTTATCAACATGCTCCACAATGCCGAGCAGAAAGGCGTTGAGATCGACAGGAACGATCTTTCCGCAAGCATCCAGTCTACGATCTCGGAGATCCTCACCGACAAGACGATGCTCGCTGCGGAAGCTCTCGGATATAAAAAGGTGGCGCTTGCAGGTGGTGTCTCAGCAAATTCAGGTGTGAGAGCGGCTCTCTCCGAGGCTTGTCAAAAGCGCGGATTTGAGTTCTACATGCCTGAAAAAAAGCTTTGCGGCGACAATGCGGCTATGATCGCGAGTCAGGGTTTCTACAACTTCAAAGCAGGCATCACTGCCGATGAGAGTCTGAACGCAGTAGCAACACTCTCTATGGAGGATATTTGATGTTACCGAGCCGCGGAAGATACTGCGCTTAAACAGACAAAAAAAGANNCACGGGCAGTCTTTTAGTTTTGTGATAAATTATTCAGCATCAGTCTTATCTGTGGAAACAGTTCCCATTTCAGCCATAAGTCTTTCGAGCTCTGCATCGACCTTAGCTTTCTTTTCGATGTCCTCGAACGACTGTGAAAGTCCGTCGTCAGCGCCTGCGATCTCAGTGAAAGCAGCAGCCTCTGCTTCCTTGTGAACGATCTTTTCCTCCATGCGGTTGAACTTCTCGAACGAGCTTGTTGCATCGAAGCCTCCCGATGCTTTTGCAAGGTTCTTCTGAGTATCAGCCATCTGTGAGCGGGCGATGAGCATTGCCTGACGGCTCTTAGCTTCATCAAGCTTATTCTTGAGAAGCTCTACCTGATCGCCGATAGCCTCTGTCTGGTTTGCGATCGACTCGTACATTTCCTTATAGCTTGCAACGTCCTCGTCAGCCTTGACTTTCTTAGCAAGAGCCTTCTTGGCAAGCTCCTGATCTCCTGCACTGAGAGCTGCCTTAGCCTTGTTCTCCCAGTCTGTGGAGGTCTTTACAGCATCCTCGTACTTTTTGAGCGCAAGTCTTTCGCTTGCCTTAGCCTTTCCGTAGTTCTGAGTTGCCTTGTTGAGCTCTGCCTGCATATCAATAATTATCTGCTTGACCATCTTCTCAGGATCCTCTGCTCTGTCGATAAGATCGTTTACGTTTGATCTGAGAATGTCGCCTAATCTCTTAAATACTCCCATTTTTCAAATCCTCCTGTTTCATGTTTTATTTTTCAGCTTTCAACCCCTTTGCTTCTGCCGACAATTTTATTATAGTTTATTTGACTAAAAATGTCAAGCGCTTTCACCCAATTTTCACCAACATTTCACCAGACGTGAGCAGTCTTACGCTGTGTGAAGTCGTTGTCCGCTTGCAAGCTCGTTCACTTTTTCCTCCTCATCGCAGAGCACTCTCTCAGCAGGATGAGAGTCATCAGGATGAGCATTACCGACGGAAGTGCCGAGTGCTCCGAGCAGACTCTAACCGCTGATGCCGTCACGCAGAAGCGGTCGCCGAACAGACTCATCATCATCTTGCAGATAATGCCGCCGAGTGCCGCCGCTGCAATGCGCATCCCAAGTATTACAGGCATTTCAAGCTTTCCTGCAGTCAGTGAACAGATCTGGAGCATCACGCATATCCCTCCGAACGAGACGAGTCCGCAGATGACGGGGATCATGCTGTAATCCCCCCTTGGGAACTCTCCGACAGCCGTAACATCAAGGATAGCGAGCAGATACTCGCGTCTTATCACGGGGAATTTCTCCGAGATGAAGCCGATCACCCCAAGCTTGCTGAGAAGCTGTGCGAAAACCGAAAATGCCGCTGTCATCGCACATATACCGAGCATCGCCCTGCCGCCGTCATTGACACTTTCTACGAGCTTTTCGGCGCTGAATCCGAAGTTTCCGCGCGTATATTCTGTTTCGCCGCGGCATCTTGTTTTCACCGAGACTAAGAGCGCAAGGAGCACATTTGCCGCGGTACATGATGCAAATATCAGCCTCCCGACCTCACGGCTGCCGTAGAGCTGCGAGGCGATGCATCCGCTGATGAAGGCAGGTCCCGCACCGAAGCAGACTCCTGCATAGACACTTGCTTGCCGTTTGCTCAGCCGACCGCTTCCGCTCTCCGCTGCAAGCAGTTTTGCTCCCACAGGATAGCCTGCCGCAGAGCTGATGAGAAATATGGGATACACTGTGCCGCTCATCCCGAAAACCGCGCTGCCAAAGCGTTTCATCCATTTCGGACAGCATGAGAGTATACCGGTTTTTGTTATCAGTGAGGCGGCGATCATCATTGCATAGAGCGATGGTATGAGCACGTTCACGCACCGTCCGAGCGCGTCTGAGACTCCCTTGCGGACGGACTCGGTGCAGGTGATGCAGAATATCGTCACACCAACCGTAAACACCGCTCCGAAAAGCTTATTTTTTTCATTTTTCATCATAACACCCTCCGATAAGTCATATTATGCTATCGGGGATGCCGTTATGACCGCAGTGCATTCCCGGAACGGAGGTCACAATGCTTGAAAAATTTTCCGACAAGACCGCTTCGCTGCTCTGCCGCGATCTTGGTATGCACATCGAGGGAAACCGCGAGATAATGATCGAAAACTGTCGGCGCATCGAGGAATACAACGATATTTTCATGCGGCTCATCTCAGGACGGCTCGTCATCCTCATCTGGGGAAGCGGTCTGCGTGCTTTCGACTACAAAACACAGGGACTGATCGTCCGCGGCAAAATCTCACAGATAGAATTTATCGAAAGGAACTCGGATAAACATGAAAAATCAGCTCAGAGGATGCCTGAAGATCAAAGCTGAGGGACGGCAGCTCTATAAGTTCATCAATGCCGTCCACCGCGGACGCTTCTGCTGCTTCGGACAGTACTGCAAGGGCGAGGTCTTTCACTGCGAGATCTACCGCGGCGATCTTTCGCGGATGATCGGGCTTGCTGAGGAGTATGGCATTTCGCTGACATATGCCGAATATGAAACACTCTCTGCAAAGCTTCTGCGGTACAAACGGCGTATCGGGCTGATCGCGGGGACGCTCCTCGCCGCAGCGACACTTTTCTACTTCTCGGGCGTTGTGATGCAGATTGAGATTATGGGGAATACCAAGGTCAGCGACAGCGCTGTTCTCGCCGCGCTTGACGAGCTTGGCATCCGCCGCGGTACGCCGATCAGGGACATCAACATGCACTACTGCGAAAACGAGTTAAGGCTCATGGTGGACGGGGTATCGTGGGCAGGTATGCGCCGAACCGGAAACCGCCTTGTCGTTGAGCTGACCGAGCTGAATGACAAGCCCGAAATGGTGCACAAGCGGATGCCCTGCAACGTGATAGCGGCTCACGAGGGGAAGATCACATATACATCCGTGCTTGACGGACAGCTCATGCGTATTGTCGGAGATTACGTCTACGAGGGAGATCTGCTCGTCAGCGGCATATGCGAGGACAGCTTTGGTCACACTACCTTTCATCATGCAATGGGCACTATCCGCGGCATTTACAAAGAGACAGTCACCTTTACGGACAGCTTTTCATCCAACCTATGTCTCCCGACAGGCAATTCCGACAGCAGGAGTTATCTGCGGCTTTTCAACCTGAATATCCCCCTGTTCATAGGTAAAAACGGCTATGCAAGCTCGTCTTCGGAGGTCTCTGAGAGCACGCTTCGGCTGTTCGGCAGAAGCGTCCCTATCGGCGTTACCACCGAGCATATTACCGAGACCGCTATGACCGAAAGGGTTTATTCCGAGACCGAGCTCGAACAGCTCCTGAATGCAAAAATTTTCGCCTATGAACGGAATTTCCTCTCGGATGTGACAGTGATCTCGCGTGAGATCTCGCGCTCGGTCAATGAGGATTCGCTCACGCTGACAGTGGACTATACCCTTGAGGGCGACATCGGCAGCACAATGGAGGTTCTTATAAAATAGAACTGTTAAAAAGAAAAAGCCGTGCAGAACGAGTCTGCACAGCTTTTTGTGTTTTACATATAAGATTCGGGAAGCTCATTGATAATNNGACACCGCATCAAGACTGCTTATGCCGTCTCCGCGCTGGTAAACATCGGCGTTTATCCTGCCCTGAGGCTTTATCTTAGCGTTGTTGGGAGAAGCTGCCGCACTTAGAACGATCGTTACATCGGCGATAGTAACATCTCCGTCAAGGTCGGCGTCGCCGTAGACGATACCCTCGCCGTCGGTAACGGACTCTTTCTCGGTCACAGGCGCTTTAGTCGGGTCGGGAGGAGTTACCGTGCCGTTGAATGAATAGAGGTTTGCGGGCATCTCATCAAGGGTGAGACAGTATTCGCTCCGGTATGTCTCCTTTACGGTATCTGCGTTGTTGTAATTATCGCCCGAGATGAAGTTATCCTGACCGTTATCGTACCAAGTGCAGAAGTAGAGCCAGTTCGCGTGCTCCACGGTCATATTCTTCACGCTCGGGATAGTGCTGTTTTCGGGCATCGCAACGAGCTTGTTGTTGCCTACGAAATCAACGAGAGTCCAAAAGACATTGCTGTTGCAGTCCTCATTCGGACCGCTCGTCAGACCGTCATGGCGGTTGTAGACAGTATCGTACTTATCAAAGCCTACCATGTCAACATACTCATCGCCCGCGTACCACTGTCCGGACTCGGCAGACCATGCATAGAGGTTCTGCTCCCAGATGAGGTTGTGGACTCCGTATGTGCCTGTAAGCTCGTTGTAGAGGTATTTCCACAGTTCCTTGTAGTCCTCCGCACCGTCCTGCGACCACCAGAACCATGCGCCGCTGCCGTCGAGACCGCCGTTGCCCTCTGCCTCATGGAGAGGACGGAAGATCACGGGAACACCCGCATCCTGAAGTATGAGGAACTGCTCTGCGAGGTCTCTGATCGCGAGGTTGAAGTAATCGTTCTCTTTTGTACCGCTCTTCACGGCATTTGCGATCTTGAACTGCTTGTTCGGCTTGTATGTGGCGACTGACCAGTCAACAGCCTCGCCGACCTTATAATTGTCGAAATCGGTAGGGATGTTGATATGCCAGCAGACCGTAGCGATTCCGTTCTTATTCTTTACCCAGTCGATCACTCTCTCGGTAGAACCGTCATCCCAGCCGTAGAGGGGATTATAGTTCATGAAATCGAAGCCCCTGATAGCAGGGTACTTGCCCGTAAGATCATAGAGATAGTCCATTTCATAGTCGTAGTTGACGAAAACGTAATTGCGGTTCTGCGAGTTGTAGGTATACTCATGACCTGCCTCGTCGTAGCAGTGCCATACAAATTTCGAGCCGTCATCGGCAACCGCCTTGTCGTCCTCGCTGAAAGTGTATGTATTTCCCTTTTCGTCAACGCAGATGTCTTTATCGGCATCGTATCGGATAGTGGTATTCTCCGTATGACCGCTTCCGTAGATCTCCTGCTGACCTGAGATAACGTGCTTTCCGTAGACGGAGGAGAGGTAGCTCATAAGCGATTTAGTCTCTGCTGTGGCATCGGGGTCACAGGGATTGGGGTCATTCTTCAGCTCGGGCATTTCAGCCTCCTTGACCGTGATCGTGTCGTAAGCCGCGTAGCCGTACTGCGGCTTGAAAACGATCTTGTTCACTCCCTCTTTGAAGCGGAACACTCCGAGACTCACATCAGTCCATTTGTCATAGTACGGCAGTGTGAATGTGTAGCTGACACCGTTTATTGAGACCGTCTGCATACGTCCTCCTGCATCGAGGATCTGTGCGCAACGGGCGGAAATTTCGTATATTCCTTCCTGCTCGACCTCGATATCGACCGAGAATTCCGTATTCGTCAGGTATACAAACCCCTCGCCGGAATAATCGGGGATCTCGTTTTCGTAGATTTTAGTCCAGATTTGCTGATCGCCTATATCAAGCTCCTCTGCCTCGTATGTTCCGAGCGGACGGGCTGTCGTCTCGGCAGATATTATTGATCCGCTCATTGGAAGTACAGCTCCTGCGCCTATTACGAAAGCTGCAATGACCGAAAGTGCTTTTTTCAGTTTCATCAGATTACCTCCTAAATAAATAATATATACTTAATTATACCATTCAGCGTGCACCAAAGTCAACCGTGATATTATCCAAACAGCAGAGATGCTCCTTGTGTATCTTGCTGAAAAGTTTTTTG
>DHYN01000097.1:31564-32910 GCA_002414125.1 Ruminococcus sp. UBA5129
CGAAAAGCAGCGAGCTGCAAGCAAAGCGAATCGCCGCGAGTCGTGAGCAAAACTCGCGACCGAGAGCCTAAACAGGCTATAGTTTGTCGTCATCAGAGACAAAGCTGCCACACAATCTCTGTACGATGCTGCCTTAAGATATTATTAAAAATTTTTTATTGTATTTGCTCTTTACATCCTTATTAATATGTGGTATAATATAGGTGTATAATTCTGAAAAAAATTACCTTTTAGTATAATAGATAAATCAGCGCACAATACTTGTGTGTGAGCTGAAAAAACAGGAGATGTGAACTATGAATAACGGAAACAGAAGAAGAGGAAGAAGACGAAGAAGAGTAAGATACGACAGGATTGCAGCCGTTCTGGCTGTATTTGTTGTGATGATACTGCTGATAGTTTCAATGGCTAAAAGCTGTTCAAATAAAAAGGACAAGCCGTCCGAGTCGTCAAACGCTATCACCGATGTCATGACGACCAATCCTCCGGCTACCGATACAAACGGTCAGACCGTCACCGACCCCAACGGCGCTGCTGTTCCGCAGCCGACAGAAGCCGCGCCGGCAGATCCGGGTCAGTATGTCAGTCAGACTGTCGAGTACTCACAGGTCAACTGCGGCGACCTCGTCCTCGTAAATACGCTCTACCCCTACAAGTTCGTTGACGGTGATACCAATATCCAGACGATTTACAACAACAGAAACGACTATTACGGTACGAGCGACAATGTGGTCTCCCTTGATATGAACACGATCACTCAGCTCAATGCTCTGATGAACGACTACTATCAGGCTACCGGCAACCTCGATCTTCGCGTGATCGGCGGCTACCGTGACGTGAACGCTCAGAACGACAAGTACAATAACGGCAAATCCGTTTTTCAGGGAACTTTTTCCGACTACCATGCAGGCAGGACCTTCGATATAGGCAAGTTCCCGAAGGGCGAGCACTCCTACTACTACACCGAGGAGGGTGTATATTCTTGGTTCGGTCAGAACTGCGCTAACTACGGCTTCGTGCTGAGATTCCTTGAAGGAAAGGACGCTGTTACCGGCGATAAGGGAAGGACATACACGTTCAGATATGTCGGCATCCCCCATGCTGTCTACATGAAGCAGAATAACCTCTGTCTTGAAGAATACATAGAGACGATCAAGCAGTATACGACCGCAAATCCGCTCCACCTTTCGGCTGCCGGTCATGAATACCAGATCTATTATGTTCAGGCAACTGTCAACGGTCCGACTGATGTGCCCGTTCCCTCAAGCGCTCCGTACACGCTCTCAGGCAACAATGTTGACGGCTTCATCGTCACTGTCACACTCGTATAAAAATACCGCTGCGGG
>DHYN01000097.1:32949-37414 GCA_002414125.1 Ruminococcus sp. UBA5129
TGCTCTGCTCGGCAGTCCTCCTGCTGAGCCTACAGTCGTGCGGCGATAAGAACCGCGGAAGCGGCGCAGGTCAGATGTACAACGCCTCGCTGCTGAAAAATCCCGAGAGCCTCGATCCGCAGTTCGCTGACGACCCGTCCTCAAATACCGTGATCTCCAACCTCTACAGCGGTCTGATGAGCTTTGATGCGTCAGGTCAGCCGATCTGCCGCAATGCCCTGAGCTACGAGGTATCAGACGATCAGCTCCTTTATACGTTCCACCTGCGTGAGGACAACTACTGGTTCTTCGACTACAGCGACGATGATATTATCGATGACGGAGAGTACTTCCCCGTAACCGCCGATGACTACGTTTTCGCGTTCAAGCGCCTGCTCGACCCGAATATGCACTCGCCCTATGGAAAGCTCTTTTCCTGCATTGAAAACGGCACGGAATGCCTTAACGGCAGCCGAAGTGTCGATTCTCTCGGTGTTGCGGCTGCCGATGACTTCACCCTGCTCATCAAGCTCGCATATCCCTGCGCCGATTTTATACGTCTCCTTGCGACAAATGCCGCTGTTCCGTGTAATGAGCAGTTCTTCCTATCGACAAAGGGAAGATATGGTCTCGATGACGATTCCGTTATGTCCAACGGCGCGTTTTTCGTCCGTCAGTGGTTCTATGACCCCTACGGAAAGAATAATATTCTCTATATGAGGCAAAATAAGGTAAACAGCAATGACGATCACATGATATACCCATCGTACCTCAGCTTCACGATCGAACGCAGTGAGGGAGACATCGCCAAGCTCTTCAAGGACGGCGATATCGACTGTCTTACCGTGACCGACAGCAGTGCGTACAGCCCGAAAAAATATAGCCTGAACGGTATCAGCGGTGTAACACTCGGATTCGTTTTCAACAGCCAAAACAAAACCTGCGCTGACCCTGATTTCCGCAGGGCGCTCGCGATGTGTATCGACAGAAGCTCTGTTGATGTTATGCTCGGCAGCGATGTCACGACCGCGTGCGGAATAATCCCCCCCGCTGTCAGACACCTTGGCAGAAGCTACCGCGATCTCTCCGATGACAACCGTCTCTCGGTGTGCGACATTTCAGGTGCGGAAAGCTCAATTGCTTCGGCAAAGCGATCGCTCGGTGTTGAAACATTTGAGCCGCTCAAGGTTATGATGTGCTCGGGAACGGTAGACAGTTCCTACCTCCGTCTTGTTACTCAGCAGTGGAAGGACACTCTCGGGATCTATATCGGTATAGAGGAGGTCGCCTCGGACGAGTTTTCCAAACGTTTGAAAAGCGGCGAATACCAGATCGCACTGTACCCCCTGAAAGGCGCTTACAACAGCGGTATATCGGCGCTCGAAGCTGCCGTGAGCTGCGAATATATATATATATCCGACAGCACGGCTTCGGCTGTGAACGAGCTGCGCAGATGCGGTGAGCTTTCGGCGCTCGTGGAGATGTTTTCCGAATGTGAAAAGCAGATCGTCGGGGAATTCACTTTCGTGCCGATCTTCTACAAGAACGAATATCTGATAACAAAAAAAGAATGTGCGGATATTATTTTCGACCCGTTCTCACAGTCGGTATGCTTCCGCGAAGCAAAATATTACGATGACTAACAGACTACGGACAAGTCACTGAGAGCCTGTTCAGTATTTCTCGGCAAACTGAACAGGCTATAGGGAAAAGAGGTTTAGATATGGATAAAAGAGAACGCAGCAGATACATATTCATCGGCATCGTTGCGGCAGTTGTCTTTCTTTCGGTAAAGCACTTCGGCGTTGTGATAACGCTTGTCAAGGTGCTGTTTTCCGCAGCATATCCGCTTCTGCTCGGATGCATGATCGCATATATATTCAACATTTTCCTCGGATTTTTCGAGCGTCATTACTTCCCGAAACGTAAAACGGGATTCACAGCTTACTCGCGCCGTCCTATCTGTCTGATTGTCTCGATAATGGTGACTCTCTCGGCGATAGGGCTCCTGCTGTACACAGTAGTCCCCGAGCTTGGCGATGCCTGTGCGATCGTAGCGGATGCTATACCGGTCGCCTTTGAACGGGTTCAGAAATTCGCGACAGACTACATGCGCGATTACCCCGAGATCCAAGAGGAGATCATGAATCTCGATATCGACTGGATAGCTGTTGCAAATAAGGTCATCGGCTTTATCACTGTCGGAGCGGGCGGTCTCATAAGCTCAATAGCAGGAATGCTGACCTCGCTTGCCGCTTCCGTAACTCACCTCGTCATCGCCCTGATCTTTGCGATCTATCTGCTGCTGCGCAAAGATAAGCTCAAAAATGACATGCGCCGGATCAGCAACGCATATCTACCGGAAAAAACACGCTTCACGATCACACACATCTACCGCACCGCGAACAAGACCTTCCGTAATTTCTTCATCGGTCAGACGGTCGAGGCGATCATCCTCGGTGTTCTCTGTGCACTTGGAATGTACCTGTTCAAGATACCGTATGCCGGTATGATCGGCGCTGTCATCGGCGTTACGGCAATAATCCCGATAGTCGGCGCATATATCGGAGCAGGAGTCGGCATTTTCATGATATGCACCGCTGAACCGATGAAAGCGATCGAGTTCCTCATCATCCTCGTTGTGATACAGCAGTTTGAGGGCAACGTGATATACCCGAAGGTGGTTGGCTCATCTGTCGGATTGCCCGGAATATGGGTGCTTGCGGCTGTTACAGTTGGCGGCAGTCTCGGAGGAATCATGGGTATGTTTTTGGGAGTCCCCGTGGCTGCCACGATCTACAAGCTCTGCCATGAGGAGCTGAAAATGCGCGAGGAAAGTCTCGGTATCGCTTCCTCCGAAGAACCTGCAAAACCGACAGGGAATAAGAAGAAAAGCGTCCCGAAGCTTTCCACAAAAAAAACTAAGGGAAAGTCGAAATCTAATAAGAAAAAGTGAACGAGCTTATCGGTATATAGTTAAAAAAGCTGTTATATTCTTAAGGTGATACCCACGGAAAATATTTGAAGTGATTTGTTCTCCATTTTCTCTGTTGAAGGGGAAAGCTTTTGATCCTTTATCATAAAATTCCAGCCCATTTTGGACTGGAATTTTATGATGAGTGGGATTCCAAAGGGATTATGATCCCTTTGGCGGAGGGAGTTCGGGAGGCGAATCCTTCCGATACCGCCTTGATGCTGTACTTCCTTAAAAAAACCTTAATTTCTGATAGCAAAATAACCAGTACCGATGCCGTCCGATTACGCAATATCACGAATTTTCATCTGCAATATTGACAAAACGAATCATACATTTTATAATAAAACATAGAGAAGATTTACTGGGATTTTGGGAAATGTTCCAACAATAATCATTCCTTTCATGGAGGCGTTTTTATGAAAAAAATCATTTCCGCGATCGTTGCTTTTGCATCCGCGGCAGCCTGTGCGATAGGAGCTTCTGCAGCAGATGCACTTGCCGTTGCCGTACAGTCCGAATCGGGTCAGCTTGAGAACCTCGATGAGATCTCGCTTGGCGATGTAGGACTCATGAATATCGACATCGACATTCCAAACGTCTTTTCCAACCACTCCGACTCCTCTTACAATTACGGAGACTATCTCGATAAAAACAACCGCGCGATCTACGATGCTCTTCAATCGTGGATAGAACCGACACTTGATGGCATAACCGTTACGCTTCCCGAAAGAGTAAGTGTCGTTCTCTCGGCGATCCCCGGAACATCTAATTTCACCGAGGAGGATCAGGATAAGTTCAACGAGGCTATCGTCAATTCCTGCAACCCCGGTATCGTAACCACACTGTTCGATACTCCGGAGATATTCTGGGTCTCCCCGAAGGATATTCTTTTCGGCGTTGACGGCGCAAGCTATACCTACAACCCGTTCAAAAGAACCTACACGATCTATTTCACTAAGATAAAGCTCCTGCCAGCACTTTCGGAGAGCTTAGCCGATCTCGATGAAGCTCTTGAGTACAAGGCTCTGTACGAGGAAGCTGCCGAGACGTTCTTAACACGCGGTTCAACACGCTACGAAACGCTCAGAAACCTCCACGACAATATCTTGAAGTTCACATATTATGACGTTGATGCAAGATTCCTCGACAATATGCTTGGTGCTTTCGTTGAACCGGGTGTCGTTTGCGAGGGCTATTCCGAGGCTTTCAAATATTTCTGTGACAGACTGAACATTCCGTGCGTATGCGTTTACGGAAACATCGACGAGGAACAAAATGCCGCTCACATGTGGAATTACGTTCAGATGGACGACGGCGAGTGGTACGGTGTTGACCTGACTTGGGACGACAGGGACGGCAAGAACAATATCCAGTTCACACGCAACTACTTCCTCAAAGGCAGCAGGACGTTTAACTACAATCACTTCGCGGAAAGTGATTACGTCGGAACAACTCTCGTCTACCCGACGCTCGCCGTAAATAACCGGAAGTCGTTTCTTCTGCCGTTGT
>DHYN01000099.1:0-5903 GCA_002414125.1 Ruminococcus sp. UBA5129
TGGGTTCGGGCGGACTTATCGTAATGGATGAGGATAACTGTATGGTTGACATCGCTAAGTTCTTCCTCGAATTCACTGTAGATGAGTCATGCGGTAAATGTACTCCCTGCCGTGTTGGTACAAAGAGAATGTACGAGATCCTTGACAAGATCACAAAGGGTCAGGGAACACTCGAGGACATTGATAAGCTCGAAGAGCTCTGCTACCATATTAAGGCTAACTCACTCTGCGGACTGGGTCAGACAGCTCCCAACCCCGTGCTTTCAACACTTCGCTACTTCCGCGATGAGTATATCGCTCACGTGGTTGACAAGAAGTGTCCTGCGGGCGTATGTAAGGATCTTCTCCACTTTGAGATCGTTAAGGATAACTGTATCGGCTGCGGTATGTGTGCTAAGCAGTGTCCTGCATCTGCGATCACAAGAACAGACTATATTGCTCCGGGCAAGAAACTTGCTGCAATGGAAATCGACACAGACAAGTGCGTAAAGTGCGGCGCTTGTATTGCAACATGTAAGTTCAAGGCAATTATCAAAAAGTAAGCGGAGGAATTAAGATGGAAAATATCACAGTTAAAGTTAATGGTGTTGAGATCTCCGTACCCAAGGGCGCTACTGTTCTTGAGGCTGCTCATCAGGCAGGTTTCGAGATCCCCACACTGTGCTATATGAAGGAAATCAACGAGATCGGTGCTTGCCGTATCTGTGTTACCGAGGTAAACGAGGGCAGAGGCTTTAGACTCGTTGCAGCCTGCGTATACCCCTGCTCACCAAATATGGAGATCCTCACAGCTTCTCCGAAGGTTATCGAGTCAAGAAAAAAGACTCTTGAGCTTATCCTCTCCACACATGACAGAAAGTGTCTCTCATGCGTGAGAAGCGGCAACTGCGAGCTCCAGAAGCTCTGTAAAGACTACGGTATCGACGATGCATCAGTTTATGACGGTGTTAAGAATGAGTATGAGATCGACGCAACAGCAGCTCATATGTATCGTGACAATAATAAGTGTATCCTTTGCCGCCGCTGCGTAGCAGTTTGTGCAAAGACACAGGGTATCGGCGTTATCGGTGCAAACGAGAGAGGCTTCAAGACATATATCGGTTCTGCATTCGACATGGGGCTCGGCGAGACAAGCTGTGTATCCTGCGGACAGTGTATCGCAGTATGTCCTGTTGGCGCTATTGCTGAAAAGGATTATATCAAGCCCGTTCTTGAGGCTATCGCAGATCCCGAAAAGACAGTTCTCGTACAGACAGCTCCCGCAGTTCGTGCAGGTCTTGGTGAGGCATTCGGTCTCCCGATCGGTACAAATGTAGAGGGCAAGATGGCAGCAGCTCTCAGAAGACTCGGTTTCGATAAGGTTTTCGACACTGACTTCGCTGCTGACCTCACTATCATGGAAGAAGCTAACGAGTTCCTCGACAGAGTACAGAACGGCGGAAAGCTTCCTCTCATCACATCATGCTCACCCGGATGGGTCAAGTTCTGTGAGCACTATTTCCCTGACATGACAGATAATCTTTCAACATGCAAGTCTCCTCAGCAGATGTTCGGCGCTACAGCTAAGACATATTATGCTCAGAAGATGGGGCTTGATCCTAAGAACATCGTTATGGTATCTATCATGCCTTGTACAGCTAAGAAGTTCGAGATTGGCAGAGAGGATCAGAGCGCAGCAGGTGTACCTGATGTTGATTTTGCACTCACAACTCGTGAGCTCGGCAGAATGATCGAGCGTGCAGGCATTAACTTCACAGCACTTCCTGACGAGAAGTTTGACGAACCGCTTGGACTCTCAACAGGTGCAGGCGTTATCTTTGGTGCTACAGGCGGTGTTATGGAGGCTGCTCTCAGAACCGCTGTTCATACACTCACAGGCGAGAATCCAATCGACTTCCCGCAGGTTCGTGGTACAGATGGCATCAAGGAAGCAGAATATGACGTTGCAGGCATGAAGGTCAAGGTCGCAGTAGTAAGCGGACTTGCAAATGCAAGAGAGCTTCTTACAAAGGTTCAGAACGGCGAGGCTGATTACCACTTCATCGAGATCATGGCATGTCCCGGCGGATGCGTAAATGGCGGCGGACAGCCTCAGGTTGCAATGGGCATCAGAAACTTCGTAGACATCAGAGCTGAGAGAGCTAAGGTTCTCTATGACCTCGATGCTTCAATGCCGTTAAGACAGTCTCATGAGAATCCTGCTATCAAGGCAGTTTATGAGGAATTCTTCGAGAAGCCTGGCAGCCACAAGGCTCATGAGGTTCTTCATACATCATATGTAAAGAGATCGATTAACTGATCTTAATTGTACAAAAAAATGCGGCGCTGTTTAGGNNTGTTTTGCGTTTGAATATTATGGAATTTTTGGCTGATAATATCAATAGAAAAGGAGGTATTGTCATGTCAACAAATTTTATGAGCTCTCAAACGAGAGTTAACCTTATGAAGGCGTTTGCCGGGGAAAGTCAGGCTCGGAACCGTTATGTTTTTGCGGCTCAGACAGCGCTTGAACAGAACCTTTACGTCATTAATCGTCTCTTCAAATTCACCGCAGATCAGGAGGAGCAGCATGGAAAGGTGTTCTTTGATCTTCTTCAAGAGGCATCCGGAAACAATATCGAGATAACAGGCGGGTATCCTGCTGATGTATATACCGATATTCAGAAGCTTCTTGATGCATCCGTCAGAAATGAGAACGAGGAGTTCTCGGATGTCTATCCGAATTTTGCCGAGATAGCGCGACAGGAGGGCTTTGCCAAAGCGGCGGCAAAATTCAACCTCATTGCTCAGATCGAAAATATTCACAGGGAACGCTTCGAGTACTATTCAAAGCTGTTTCGTGAAGAGAAGCTGTTCCGCTCCGATAAGAGCGAGCGCTGGATGTGTCTGAACTGTGGACATGTCCATGAGTCGAGTGAAGCGCCGTTGGTGTGTCCCGTATGCGGTGTTAAGAGGGGATATTTTGTAAGAGAAGCGGAAGCTCCGTTCATATCGGGAGGGATAGTATGTCTTTAAGTATTGAACGTGTTAGTGGTTTTGAGATCCTTGATTCAAGGGGAAATCCTACAGTAAGGGCTGAGGTAATGCTTTCTGACGGAACTGTATCCGCAGCAAGCGTTCCCTCCGGAGCATCAACAGGCATAAACGAAGCGCTTGAGCTGCGTGACAGTGACAGCCGATATATGGGAAAAGGCGTAAGGACAGCCGTTTCAAACATCAATATGCAGATAGTTCAGGCGTTGAAAGGAGTTTCTCCGACCGATATTTACCGTGTCGATGAGATACTTCTGAAGCTTGACGGGACCGATAATAAATCACGTCTTGGTGCGAATGCAGTGCTTGCAGTGTCGCTTGCATGCGCTAAGGCAGCCGCAAAGAGCTACCGTATGCCGTTTTATCGGTTTATTGGCGGAAATCAGGCTGACAGACTGCCTGTTCCGATGATGAATATTCTCAACGGCGGTGCACATGCATCAAACAATGTTGACATTCAGGAGTTTATGATAATGCCAATAGGAGCGTGCTGCTTTAAGGAAGCGTTGAGAATGTGCGCTGAGATATATCATACTCTCGGTAAGCTTCTGAAGGAGAAAAAGCTAAGTACCGGCGTTGGCGATGAGGGAGGCTTTGCACCCGATCTTTCGTCGGATGAGGAGGCTATTGAGATCATCATAGATGCGATAATGCGTGCAGGCTATACAACAGACGATGTTAAGATAGCGCTTGACGCCGCATCAAGCGAGTGGACAGATGGCGGCAGCTATACTCTTCCGAAGCGCGGTAAAATAATGACATCGGACGAGCTTAGTGACTACTGGGAGGATCTGATAGGGAAGTACCCGATAGTATCACTCGAGGATCCTCTCGGTGAAGAGGACTGGGAGGGATGGCGAAAGCTTACTAAGCGCATAGGTGATAAGGTCCAGCTTGTCGGAGATGATCTTTTCGTCACTAATACAGAATATCTCAAAAAGGGTATTGATAAGAATGCGGCCAATTCGATCCTTGTGAAGTATAATCAAATTGGAACACTCTCCGAAGCCCTTGATGCAGTGAAGCTTGCAAAGGATAACGGATATTCGACTGTCATTTCTCATCGTTCGGGAGAGACAGAGGAGACTGCTATTGCAGATATTGCGGTAGGAATGAATGCAGGTCAGATCAAGACAGGTGCGCCTTGCCGAAGTGATCGTGTTGCCAAGTACAACCGTCTGCTCCGAATAGAAGCCGATATCAAGCATCCCCGATATTTTATGTAAAAAAATTNNAAAAACCGTGGGAATTCGTTTAATTATTCGATCTCTTCAACTCTGACATTTGTGATGTAAACAGTAGCTGTCTCACCATATTTACCCATATTGAATTCGAGACGACCGTTATTGTCATCCTTTTCGGTCATTTCAAATTCAAATGTGTATGTTTGCATTTCGGTCGTGATAGCCTGAGTAGTATCGGGGAGGTATCTTATCCAGCCGGCAGTTGGAGCAGAAACACAAACAATGATATTTCTGTCCTCATCAGCCTTTGCATCGAAAGTTACGCGGTATTTACTGCCTTTTTTCATCGGAAGCTCAGGCTGAACTAGCTGAACGGAATACTCCTCCGTACCTGCATCTGTAGATGAGATAACTATCATGTTGTCTCTTATTTCAGCTTCACCGACACCGCCGTTGAAGAGGAGGAATTTCCAGTCAACGTCGTCATTAAGATCCTCAGCCTCAGCAAAATTGCCGTTGTAGATGTAGTTGCCGTCCTCAAGCGGCTCGCGGAACTGTTTTTCGGGTTTCTTGACATTGGTGTCATATGAATCCTTCTGATAAACACGGACGTAGTCGATCTCGAACTCAGCCTTGTCGAAATCGGTTGTTTCATCCGGATCGCCTGGCCATGAACCTCCGACTGCAAGGTTCATCTGAACGAAGAAGTTCTGGTTGAACGGAGCGGGATACGGCTTTTCTTCCTCGCCCGAAACAGCAGTGAACCAGTCGTTTACGGTGAGAGTGAGATTGTTATCGATGTAGTATCTGATCTCGCCGGGTTCCCACTCAACAGAGTACTCGTGGAACGAATCGGCATACGAGCCTGACGTAAGATTCCATGTACCCTGCTGTTCGCCGTGAGGTTCACCGTAGTGGATAGTGGTGTAAGCTGTTTTCACATCGCTTCCGAGAACTTCCATGATGTCGATCTCACCGCATTTAGGCCATTGACCGTAGTAGGATTCATCGGTAGGCATCATCCAGATAGCAGGCCATAAACCCTGTCCTTCGGGGACTTTGGCGCTTGCGACTACCTTACCGTACATGAAGTCCTTTTTGTTTTGTGATTTGATCTTGCCCGAGGTGTAATAATCCTTGCCGTCCTCGGTCGAAGTTTTAATAGCCTTGAGAATAAGCTTACCATCGCGAGTGAAGACATTCACATCGGAGGTAGTGTACTCCTGAAGCTCATTGTTAGTCCAGCCGGGCTCATGGGGATCATAGCTCCAGATAGAGTCATCGAGTGTCGGACCGTCAAATTCATCGCTCCATAAAAGGTTGTAGCCGTCAATATCAGGAGTTGGAGTTTTCTCGACCTGTTCGGCTGCCGAGGACTCTGCCTGACTTGCAGACGAGCTGCTTTCCTTACCTGCCGAGCTGCTGCATCCGAATGTGAGCGTCATTCCTGCACATACAGCGAGAACAGCAGATCGTTTGATTAGATTTGCTTTCATCATAAATAACCACCTTTGAATGTATTTTCTTACATTGCATCTATATTATGACATATTTTAAAGGTTTTGTCAATATTAACTTCCTAATTTTTCACGGCACAATAAATTACTTTTTATGCAATATTAAGAGGGTTATCTGAGTCTTTTTTCTCAAATTTTATCTAAAAGCCAAAGGGATTCTAATCCCTTT
>DHYN01000099.1:5926-9066 GCA_002414125.1 Ruminococcus sp. UBA5129
GATACCGCCTCGATATTGCATAAAAAGTAAATTATACTGGCGTGTATAAATTTTCTAATTGAAAAACGTCAGAAAATCGAATTTATATATTGAATTCAGATAAAAATCGTGGTATAATAAATATACATAAAAATATGACAGGAGAGAGATAAATGAATACTATCGGAATAATCGGAGCAATGCCGTCAGAGCTTGCCGACATCAGAAGCATACTGAAGGATGCAGAGATAAGAACGATCTCGGGATTTGATTTTTATATCAACCAATTTGCCGGAAAAAAGATAATCAATGCGTGCTGCGGTATAGCAAAAGTCAATGCAGCGCTATGCACTCAGGTACTCATTGACAATTTTGCTCCCGACGCTATCATCAACACAGGTATCGCAGGCGGAATGAATTCGGATGTGAAGGTTTGTGATGTAGTAATTTCCACAGAGGTGTTTCCACACGATCTCGACCTGCATTTCCTAAATGATTATCCACCCTACTGCGGAATCTTCAAGGCAGATGATTCGCTCATGGAGAAAGCGGCAGAGACGTGCAGGGACTTCGGTATTAACTGCTTTTTCGGAAGGATCGTTTCAGGAGAGGCGTTTATTTCGAGCAATGAGGTAAAGGCTGACATATGCAGCCGATTTGCGCCGTATGCAGTTGATATGGAGAGCGCCGCTGTCGGTCACTGCTGTTATCTCAACAAGATGCCTTATGTCAGTGTAAGGTGCATTTCTGATAATGCAGATGATGAGGGCGCAATGTCATTTGACGAGTTTGAAAAGATCGCAGCTAAGAGAGTCGCTGAGATCGTGCTTAAAATGTGTGAGACTCTCTGATAGGAGGTTAATATGAAAAAAATAATTTCACTTACTGCTGCCGTGATCTCAGGAGTTGTTTTCGCGTCATCCACTTTCGTAAATGCCGAGGAAACTAATTACACACCGAGCTGTTCATTCAAAATCATACCGTCTACCTATACTGATAATTACAATATGATAACCGATAATATCGTGCATATTTCACCGGAGGATGCAAAAAACGGTGTAAAACTTGTTTCCACTGTAATTATCAAGGATGAAAAAAAGCTTATCTATACAACGTCGATCAAATGGCAGAGCAGTGATCCTAATGTGAAGCTTTCAAAGCTCTATTCATCGAAAAATCCAATAACAGATTCGCCGATCACTTTTTTGACAAGTGACGGAAGGTCTTTCACTACTTATTCCGCACCGTTTACATACGCTGTTATAAACGGAGATTCTGAGATGCAGCTTCAGTATAACTATACGAGTGTTGTTGATGAAAATGCAAACGCTATGTCGGTAACATACGAGCACATTACAGCAAATCCAAAGCCGTTTGAAACGCTCGGAGCAACTACCGATGAGTTTCCGTTTGCGATATTCGATATAGAGATAGCTCCTGGAACACCAGAGGGTGTATACAGTGTATATTTTAACACTCCAAAAAATACGTCAGGGGAGTTCAGAGACTACTGCAACGGTATGTGTGTAGATCCTGAGACAGATGATTTCTACGAATTTTATGCCGATTGCTCAGACCTCACGATCTATGTCGGTGACCATGTGTTTGGTGACGTAAACAACGACAAGAGTGTTGATGCTATTGATGCATCGCGCATTCTCGAAGCATACTCCAGAACATCAACAGGAAGATCGTCAACATTCAACGCATATCAGAACTACTGCGGCGATGTAAATAAAGACAAGGCTGTCGATTCTGTAGACGCTTCATTGGTGCTCAATTATTATTCAAAGTTCTCAACAGGTGCAACGACTCTTTCAATTGAAGATTATTTAGGTAAACGCTGATTTAATTCAGCGTTTCCTTAGAACAAAGGTGATAGCAGATTGAGGAAATAACCGATAAACCGCTCCTTTATGCTGCGCGACATGCAGTACTCGCGTGTCATTTCCTCAGACAGACCGAGCGTGTACGCGAAATCCTCCTCAATGTCCTTGATGCAGGTGCATCCGTACATGACGGCAGCCGTTTCGTATTGCAGATACATGCTTCGGCAGTCGAGATTGATCGTGCCCACGAGAGCTATCGTTCCGTCAGCGGAAATGTTTTTCGAGTGAATGAATCCCGGGGTGTATTCAAATATCCTGACTCCCGTTTCTATGAGCCTGAAATAGCTGTTACGGGCGATAGTCTGGACAAAGCTTTTGTCGGCGATACCGGGGAGTATTACACATACTTCAACGCCCTTGAGCGCGCATGTACAGAGCGCCGCGGTCAGTTCATCGTCAGGCAGAAAATACGGTGTCGTTATATGGACAAATTTTTGCGCATTGCGTATGATCTCAAGATAGACCTGCTTGCCTGTGGACCTGCTGCGGTAAGGTGAGATCGAGAATGGCTGTATGAAGGCGTCAGTTATCACAGATGATGCCGGGGGCAGAGGCACTGTAGCAGATAGGTCATTATTATCCCAAAGCTCCATGAACATCGCTGTATAGCTTTTTGCGGCGGCACCTTTTATTCTTATGGCAGAGTCTTTCCAGTGTCCGTATTTGTCTGACAAGTTTATATATTCGTCGGCAATATTTGCACCGCCGCTAAATGTGGTCGTGCCATCGATGACAACTATCTTTCGGTGATCGCGGTTGTTCTGAGTTGTAATGAGGAACGGCGTAAAGCGATTGAATACACGGCACTTTACTCCCGAAGCCGCGAGCCTGCGGAAGAGACCATTGCTTCGCGAAAAGCCTGTCCCCACTCCGTCATAGAGAACACGGACATCAAGCCCTTTGGAAGCTTTATCCATAAGCAGCTTCGCGACCCTGTCGAACATAAAGCCGTCTGAAATGATATAGAATTCCAGATATATCGACGTATGAGCGTTTTCTATATCGTTAAGAAGCGCTCGGAACATTAACTCGCCTGTTTGAAAATAACTGCAATCCTCGCAGGGATAAAGCGGAAAACCGCCGCTTCTGCATATAAATCGGGACAGTCCTTGAAATCCGTTCGGAACTCCGGAGGGCAGCTCCGCAGGAAACAAGCGCTCAGGATCTCTTTTTTTTCGGATAACCAAAGATGTTATCAATGACAAGAGGTATAAAGAGCCTCCGATGATAGGGAACAGGCAAAACAGCACGACCCATCCGATCTTGAATGCC
>DHYN01000099.1:9071-20438 GCA_002414125.1 Ruminococcus sp. UBA5129
TAAATACGACAAGTATTACATTTGCCGCCGATATAAGAAGATGAATAATGGGGTGTCTGTATGCGAGAATCAGTGCCGAGACGGATAACAATACCTGAATTATCAATAGAATTAAGAAAACATAATTTATACTCAAATATCTTTTAAACAAACGAAACTTCACCTTTCGGAAGGGAGATAAAATGGAAAAGATCCACCCGTATGAACGAAAAGTCAACTATTATGAGACTGACAGAATGGGTATCGTTCATCATTCAAATTACGTCAGAATGCTTGANNGGAGGAATGCCGATGTGATTTCCTTGAACAGGCAGGGATCCCATATCCGTATATTGAGAGCTGCGGAATACTCATTCCTGTTCTGAGCGTGGAATCAAAATTCGTCCGACCGCTCAGGTACGGCGACACATTTGCTGTATATCCGTGTGTGACACGCTTTAACGGAGTTCGTCTTGAGCTTTCATACAAGGTCGTGAACAGAACGAACGGTGAGCTTTGCAACGAATCCAAGTCGTCGCACTGCTTCACCGATGAGTCGTTAAAACCTATCCGTCTAAAGTTAAAATACCCCGAAATTTATAAAGTATTCGCCGAATATGTAGATTATGTGATAGAGGAATAATAAGTCTAAGGTAACAAAGTACAAAGCTTAACGCCATAGTATTTGCGACAGCAGAACGCAAGTGCTATGGCGTTAAATTGTTTTTCTGAAACCGGATTTTCAATTGATAAAAGCTGTTATTTTCCGCCTATCCTCTCGACCTTCATGAGATTAGTCGTACCTGAAACTCCGAGCGGTACTCCTGCCGTGATCGTAACAAGATCGCCGTCCCTAACGAGCCGGCGTTTCTCGGCAGCCTCGGCAGCGCATTCAAAAAGCTCATCGGTACTCGTCTTTTCGTCTATTATGCAGGGAAGGACTCCCCAGCTCATATTCATCTGGCGGCAGACGGTATCGCTCATAGTGCAGCTTATTATCATGCAGTCAGGACGGTATTTAGAAATAAGACGAGCCGTCTGACCGCACAGAGAAACAGTGATTATAGCGCGTGCATTGAGGTCGTGAGCTGTAGTTACCGTTGCATGAGCGATAGCTTCTGCGACAGAGGAATTATTTTCACCGTTGCGTGCGGCAAATTCAGCCTTGTAGTCGATATTTTTTTCGGTAGTCTCAGCTATGAGCGCCATAGTCTTGACCGCTTCTACGGGATAAGAGCCGGCAGCAGTCTCGCCCGAGAGCATTATAGCGCTTGTGCCGTCATATATAGCGTTTGCAACATCGGTGATCTCTGCTCTTGTAGGACGCGGATTGTTTATCATGGATTCGAGCATCTGAGTGGCGGTGATGACCTGTTTTCCGGAGTTATATCCCTTGTGGATGAGTGTTTTCTGGATGGCGGGTATCTGCTCAAACGGGATCTCAACACCCATATCGCCTCGTGCGACCATTATGCCGTCGGCGGACTCAAGTATCTCATCTATATTTTCAACGCCGTCAAGATTTTCGATCTTTGCGATGATACGGACATCGAACCACCCGAGACTCTGAGTGAATTTTCTAAGGTAATTTATATCGGCGGCAGTCCTTACAAAGCTTGCAGCAATGAAGTCGAATTTCATTTTTGCGCCGAATTCAAGATCGTTCATGTCATTGTCGCTGAGATAAGGCATCGAAAGCTGGACACCGGGAACGTTTATTCCCTTATTATTTGAGAGCACACCGCCGTGAATTACTCGGCACGTTATCTCGCAGCCGCTTATCTTTTCGGCAACGAGCTCGATAACACCGTCGTTTATGAGTATGCGTGTGCCGATACCGACATCCTTCGGGAGATTTTTGAAGCTGATGCTTCCGATCTTGTCGGTACAGGGAATATCCTTGGTTGTCAGGATATAGGTATCGCCGTCATGGATCTCAACAGGCTTATCGTCAACGAATTTACCAAGACGTATCTCCGGACCTTTCGTATCAAGGAGTGTAGCGATAGGAAGGTCAAGCTCCTTGCGCAGCTCTTCAACCATTCTGAAACGCTTTTCGTGGGTCTCGTAGTCTCCGTGAGAAAAATTGAAACGGGCAACGTTCATTCCCGAGATCATTAGCTCACGCATGATGTCAGCATCATCCGTAGCAGGACCGATTGTACATACGATTTTAGTTTTCCTCATAAATCAACACTCCTTGAATAGATTAGTTTAGTTTTTTAAGCTTTGCGAAATTAGCCATGATCTTTTTTGTACCTGCTTTGTCAAATACGATCTCAAGCATAGAGTCGTTCGCCATTTTCTTTACGGAAATGATCGTCCCCTCGCCGAAAATGTTATGTATTACGACTTCGCCCACACTGTATTCAATATTTGCCGACTTATTCATTCCGCTGAGCATTTTATTCCGAGTGAGCTGTTGCTGAAGAGTAGCCGAGTGAACAGCCGTAACACCGCTGTCTGACTTTTCGGAATACTTCATCACAGCGGCATTGTCATGCTTTGTGATGAGATCCATGCCGATCTCTTTGATGAAGCGTGAAGTGATATTGCGCTGAGTCTGACCGAAAAGTACACGCTGTGAAGCACTTGTAAGATAAAGCTTTTTCTTTGCACGAGTAACAGCAACATAAGCGAGTCTGCGTTCCTCCTCGAGATCGTCCTCACTGTCAAATGAACGTGAGCTTGGGAAGATACCGTCCTCAAGACCTACGACAAAAACATTGCTGAATTCAAGACCCTTAGCCGAGTGTATAGTCATAAGCGTAACGCGGTCATCGCCGCCGTCATCGCGGTCGGCTTCGGTGTAAAGCGCTATCTCCTCGAGGTAATCGCCGAGATCGGGTTCATCGTTATCATTCATGAAAGAGACGATAGTCGAGCGCAGCTCCTGTACATTTTCGATCTTGGATTCGGAATTATCGAGAGTTTCGAGATATTTCATGTAGCCGCTCTCATTTACAACGGTGTCGAAGAGCTCATCGAGCGGAGCAGTCTCCGAGAGCTCTATAAAGCGGTCAAACATTGCAGCCGTTGATCTCAGCACATTGATCTTTTTGGAGAGAGGAGCGTACTCCTCGCAGTTTTTCATCACATCGAGCGGAGAGATGCGCAGATCATTGCTTATTTGTTCGATTATAGATACCGTTGCATCACCGATATTACGTTTTGGCTGATTGATAATTCTTCTGAATCGGATTATGTCAAACGGATTGTTTATGAAATTGAAATATGAGGTAATGTCCTTGATCTCCATGCGGTCATAGAATCTCATGCCGCCGTAGACGCGATATGGAATATTGTATTTTACAAGGGCACGCTCTATCGTATTGGACTGCGCATTCATTCGGTAAAGAACTGCGCTGTCCGCGTATTTCTGACCGTCCGAATAGCTTTTTTTAATGGTTTCGGCAACGAAATCCGCCTCATCCTTTTCGCTGAAAGCTTTGAACCAGTAAAGTGTTTCTCCCTTTTCGCCCGAAGTCCAGAGGTTTTTCTCCTTGCGTTCGCAGTTGTGACTGATAACGGCATTAGCGGCATCGAGGATAGTTTGAGTCGAGCGGTAATTCTGTTCAAGCCTGATCACCTTAGCTCCTTTAAATTGGTTCTCAAAGCCGAGGATATTTTCGACATTAGCGCCTCTGAATTTGTAAATACTCTGGTCATCGTCACCAACAACGCAGATATTTCCGTGAGCTTCCGAAAGCAGTGAGACAAGTCTGAACTGTACATGGTTCGTGTCCTGATACTCATCGACAAGTATGTATCTGTATTTCTGGCGGTATTTTTCAAGCACATCGGGATATGCGTCAAACAGCTCTACAGTGAGCAGGAGAATATCATCGAAGTCAAGCGCATTGGCAGCTTTCATATGAGCCTTGTAGCTTGCATAGAGCTTTGCAATTATCTTCTTTCTGTAGTCGCAGCCTGCATCCTCGAGCATGTCCTGCGGCGAGATCATCTTATCCTTTGCAAAGCTTATCTCACCGAGAACAGCTCTCGGGCTGAACTGCTTCTCGGAAACATCAGCCTCAGCCATGACCGATTTCATCATTCGCTGGGAGTCGTCCGAATCGTATATGGTAAAGTCGCTTGAGAAGCCGAGTCTTTCGATCTCACGTCTGAGGATGCGCACACATGCCGAGTGGAAAGTAGCCGCATGGATGTTCAATGCATCGTCTCCGAGCATGGCGAAAAGTCGATCGCGAAGTTCGGTGGCAGCCTTGTTTGTAAAAGTGATCGCGAGAATGTTCCACGGCTTGATCGGATTCACCGCAACAATATCGCGGAGCGTGTCGGTATCATCGGTCTTTCCGTCCGCAAAATCGTTCAGGAAAGCAATATCATCGCTGCTGTTGTTATCGTGGTCATAGTGGTAGGCGTTGCCGAACGTCATCATATTGGCAATACGATTGACGATGACAGTCGTCTTGCCGCTTCCTGCACCTGCGAGCACGAGCAGAGGATCGTTCACAGTGAAAACGGCTTCCTGCTGCATATCGTTCATACGGCTGAAATACCGTTTGAGAGCAGCTCTTTTGGCTTCATTGAAATCATTAGTCATAAGTAATCTCCATTGCGCATAATAAATGCAAAATCATAACACAAATTATCCGGCAGATAAGGATTTTCTGCCCAACAAAATATATTATAGCACCGGTCAAACGACTTGTCAACAAGTTCAAGCTGCAGGAGCGGCATCAAAATTCCGCTCCGCGACCGAACAACGAGGTATCGGCGCAATAATAATTCTTTATAAACATTATAGCACGAACAGGACTCATATGCAATAATCACCGATATATTTTTAATAAATTTACAAAAATATCTGCACTTATTTCTACTTGACTTTTTGGGAGGTAGTGTGTATAATTAGTATATCAAACAGGCGAAAGCCGGAATGGAGAAAACTATGTCTGAAATGAATGAGTATACACCTGAGCTTTTCGAGCTTATTGATGCAGAGGGAAATAAGAAGCAGTTTGAATTGATCGACGCAGCAGAGATCGAGGGCGAGCAGTATTTCGCAATGATACCGGCTGTTGAGGATGATAATTTCCTTGATGACGACTGCGATCTCGTAATTTTGAAGGTTATCGAGGAGAACGGCGAGGAGATCCTCGCATCCATAGACGATGATGACGAATTCGATAAGGTATCCCGTATCTTTACGGAGAGACTTGCAGAGATCCTTGAGGGATGCGACTGCGATTGCGACTGCGATGACGATTGCTGCTGTCATGACGGATGCTGTGACTGCGAATAATTTTTTACAGAAACACTTGATTTTTGTGAATAATTGTGCTATAATATAGTCAAGATAATATTACTGCCTTGTTCGGTGAATTATAGTTTTTATAATCCAACACTTCATAATAGGGAATACAGCTCCGGCTGTGGATTGCAGACCTCCCGTTTTTCGGAAGAAGGGAGCGTGAATCAGACGGGCGTTTACCCACCTGCTTTGTGCGGGTTTTATGCACTATATGACGGCAAGGCGGTTATTTTTTTGTTTATGAGCAGTCTGCGGACTGCTTTTTTGTTTTTGTACGTTGAAGCGGAAAATTTTTCTTGACTACTGACCGCTGCTGTGTTATAATAAAGTGATAGACCGATGGGTTATTTTAGAGGTTACCTAAAATAGAACGGTCAAAAACATTGCAAAAAAGGGTGAGTCGAATGCAGAATATAAGGGTAAATACAAGCAAGCCATATGACGTTGTTATACAGCGCGGAGCTCTAAATGATGCTGGAAAGTACATTTCCGAGGTCACTTCATCAAAGCGATGCGTTATCATTACCGATGATATAGTGGGCAGACTTTATGCCGATACGCTCGGAAGATCGCTGACTGAATACGGGATAGAGTATTCGACCTTTGTTTTCCCGAACGGTGAAGCATCAAAGAATATACATACACTAAGCGACATGTACGACCACCTGTGTTCGTTCGGACTTACAAGAACCGATTTCGTGATCGCGCTCGGAGGCGGAGTTACAGGCGATATGGCAGGTTTTGCGGCAGGAACATTTCTCCGCGGGATCCAATATATCCAGATACCGACAACGCTTCTTGCACAGATAGATTCATCCGTTGGAGGCAAGACGGCTATCGACCTCACTGGCGGAAAGAATCTCGTTGGCGTGTTCAAGCAGCCTGCGCTCGTTATCTGTGACAGCGATACTCTCGATACGCTGACTCCCGAAATATTCTCTGACGGAATGGCGGAGGCTGTCAAGTACGGTATGATAAGGGACAATTCACTTTTCGAGCTGATTGCGAGTCATGATCTCGACTCTATCAAGGAAGTTATTGATGAAGTGGTGTACAGATGCATCGACATCAAGCGTGTTGTTGTCGAGAATGACGAGTTTGACAACGGTGAAAGAATGATACTCAACTTTGGTCACACGATAGGACACGCTATTGAGGCTCACCATAATTATACAAATTACACTCACGGACAGGGTGTTGCGGCTGGAATGTGTTACATCTCAAGGAGATTCGCTTCCGAGGATGTCAGCAATAAGCTTGAGAGCTGCCTTAACAGCTACAAGCTTCCAATTACCGATGATGCAGACATATCCGAGCTTCTTCCGTATTGCTCAAAGGATAAGAAGTGCCAGTCGGAGAACATCAACTTCATAGTATGTGAGGAGATCGGTTCCGCTCAGATACGAAAGTGCACAATGGAAGAATTCTGCCGTCTTATGGAGGGTAAGCAATGAATATAAGGATAACTCCGTCAATGCTTGAGGGAACAGTCGATATCCCTGCATCAAAAAGCTATGCACACCGCGCAATAATCTGCGCAGCGCTTGCTGAAGGATGCAGCGAGATAAGCGGAGTCACAATGTCAAAGGACATTACAGCTACGATTGAAGCAATGAAAGCGCTCGGTGCAGATGTAGAGCAGGTATCTGAGAACACGCTCAGAGTCAGCGGGGTTTCTGGCATCCCTGCGGCAGCCGATATTGATTGCAACGAAAGCGGTTCGACGCTGCGCTTCATCATACCCATTGCCGCAGCACTCGGTGTTGAGTCAAGATTCTTCGGCAGAGGACGACTGCCGCAGAGACCGATAGATATCTACACTCGCGAGCTTGGAAACCACGGTATTACGTTTGATTACGATCATACAATGCCGTTTGGTATCAGCGGAAAGCTCACAAGCGGTAAGTATTACATAGAGGGAGACGTCTCATCCCAGTTCATCACGGGACTGCTTTTCGCGCTCCCGCTGCTGGAGCAGGACTCCGAGATCATCATCACGACCGAAAAGCTCGAATCAAAGCCGTATATAGACATTACAGCCGAGTGCATGAAGAAATTCGGCATAGCAGTTGAGGAGACTGCCGAGGGATACCATATTTCGGGAGGACAAAAGTATATTCCATGCAGTCTAAAGGTCGAGGGAGACTATTCACAGGCAGCCTTCTTCTTTACTGCAAATGCACTCGGATGCAGCATTAATGTCGAAAATCTTGTGCCCGAAAGTGTTCAAGGTGATAAGAAGATACTTGAAATTATTTCAGAAATGTGCTATAATGGTACAGAAGAGCTGAAAAGCTTTAATGCTGACTGCTCCGATATTCCCGATCTTGTGCCCATACTTACTGTTCTCGGATGCTTCGGAACGGAGAGATCTGTTATATACAACGCAGAGCGCCTTAGAATAAAGGAAAGTGACCGTCTTAAGGCGATTTCCGAAACTCTTAATGCGCTCGGCGGCAGAGTCACCGTTACTGATGACGGACTGCTGATCGACCCGATAACAGAGCTTTATGGCGGCGTGATAGACAGCTTCGGCGACCACCGTATAGTTATGTCTGCCGCAATAGCTGCCATAAAGGCAACCGGCGACATAACAATCAATGGGGCAGAAGCAGTGGAAAAATCCTACCCCGACTTTTTCAGGGATTACAATAAACTTGGAGGTAAAGCAAATGTCATCACTTTGGAATAACCGCATCTCCATATCAATATTCGGTGAATCCCACGGACCTGCAATAGGAGTGGTCATCGATAATCTTCCCCCGGGAGAATACATTGATATAGAAGAGCTTGGAAGATTTATGAAAAGAAGAGCGCCTAAAAAGGACGGCACAACGACTTCGAGAAGCGAAAAGGATATGCCGCAGATCCTTTCGGGTCTCGTCAATGACCATACAACGGGAACTCCGCTTTGTGCGTTCATCCAGAATACCGATATGCATTCCGCTGACTACTCTAACATCATGAAGTGTGCACGTCCGGGTCATGCCGACTATACAGGAGCTATAAGGTACAAGGGCTTCAATGATGTCCGCGGCGGAGGTCACTTCTCCGGCAGACTCACAGCGCCTCTCTGCTTTGCAGGTGCGGTTTGCGGACAGATACTTGAACGCCGAGGCATATACACAGGCGCTCATGTTGCGGAGATCCACGGCATTAAGGATAAGAAATTTGACAGTATCAACATCACACGCGAGCAGATACTCGATATCCGCTACAAGGATTTCCCTGTCATTAACGACAACAAGGGCGTCAAGATGAAAGAGGATATAAATTACGCACGAATGAACTGTGAATCAGTCGGCGGAATTATCGAGTGTGCTTCCATAAATGTTCCGGCAGGTATCGGTTCACCGATATTTGACGGACTTGAAAATTCGATCGCTCAGCTTATTTTCGGCATNNCGCATTCCCGCAGTCAAGGGACTTGAATTCGGAGCAGGCTTCGAGGTTGCAAAAATGGTCGGAAGCACAAACAATGATGAATTTTACGTTGACGAGCACGGTCATGTAAAAACAAAGACAAACAATCACGGCGGCATTCTCGGCGGTATCTCTANNCAGGAATGCCTATTACGCTTAGGGTAGCTATAAAGCCTACTCCCTCGATCGCAAAGGAACAGAATTCCGTTGATATGAGCAAGATGCAGAACGATGTTCTTTCTATCCACGGACGTCACGATCCCTGTATCGTTCCGAGGGCTGTGCCGTGTGTTGAATCGGCAGTGAATATCGCGCTCCTTGCGAATATGCTTGATTATCCCAACTTCTGCTGAGAGGTGAAAAGCTATGCAGGATGATAATATCATGAAAATGTCCGAAATGGCAGATACTGCGATCAAGGACGTTCCGACACTTAATATACTGCTATGCTATCTTCTCTACAAGATCGACAAGCCTGTCGAGGTCGAACAGCTTTACGAGATCTCTGTGAGCACCGGACTGATAAACTATTTCTACTATCAGGACTCAATACATTTTCTGCTTGAAAGCGGCAGTATCAAGATCAGTAATAATGATGACGGTACGTCGAGCTATATCCTGCTCGAAAAGGGTAAAGAATGTGCCAAAGAGCTAAAGAAATACGCTCCAAAGGCATATCGGGACAAGCTGGTGCTTGCTGCTTTGAAATATCTTGCGAGAGTAAGATATGAACAGGAGATAAAGCTTGAATATATTCCTGCTGAAAACGGATATTATACTCGTGTGAGGTGTGTTGATGCACAGTGTGATCTTATGGATCTGAAGCTATTTGCACCGGACAGACGACAGGCTGAGCTTTTGGGAGAAAAGATAATGCTCAACCCGACCGAGTTTTATGCAAAGGTAATTGAGCTTGCGCTGTCGAATGAAGAAGTGTCTTATGATCTTAGCGATAATTAATAAACGGAGGTTTTACTAATGAATATTGAAACTAAATGTCTCCACGCAGGGTATACACCAAAGAATACCGAGCCTCGTGTAGTTCCGATCGTACAGAGTACGACATATGTTTACGATTCGACAGATGATGTAGCAGCAGTTTTCGATGATCCTACCAAGAGTCTTATCTACTCGCGCTTTGAGAATCCTACAGTTATGGCTGTTGAGGAAAAGATAGCCGCTCTTGAAGGCGGTATCGGTGCAATGTGTACATCAAGCGGACAGGCAGCTTCACTCTGCTCCATCCTCAATATCTGTCAGGCAGGCGACAGCTTCATTTCGGCTGCAACTATCTATGGCGGTACGGTAAATCTCTTTGCCGTAACACTCAAGAAGCTTGGCATCGAGTGTATCTTCATTGATCCCGATTCGACTGAGGATGAGATCAGAGCGGCATTCAAGCCGAATACTAAGGCTGTTTTCGGTGAAACTCTTGCAAATCCTGCACTCACAGTATTCAACATAGAGAAGTTTGCCGAGATAGCACACGAGAACAATGTTCCGCTTATCGTTGACAATACATTCCCCACACCCATACTCTGTCGTCCTATCGAGCACGGAGCAGACATCGTTATCCACTCCACATCAAAGTATATGGACGGACATGCAGTACAGGTAGGCGGCGTTATAGTTGATGCGGGAAATTTCAATTGGGCAAACGGCAAGTTTCCCGAGTTCACAGAGCCGGACGACAGCTACCACGGTATCATTTATACCGAGGCTTACGGCAATGCTGCATATATCGTAAAGGCAAGAATGCAACTCATGAGAGACTTTGGATGTTATCCCTCGGCACAGTCGGCATTTTACCTCAATCTCGGTCTTGAGACACTTGCTATAAGAATGAAACAGTACTGTGAGAATGCACGTATAGTCTCCGAGTTCCTTGAGGCAAATGAAAAAGTTGAATCGGTAAATTACCCGGGACTCGCAAGCAACAAGTACAATGAGCTTGCAAAGAAGTATATGCCTATGGGATGCAGCGGTGTGATTTCGTTCGTAATAAAGGGAGGTCGTCAGACAGCAGTCAAGTTCATGGATTCGCTAAAGCTTGCGTCAAATGAGGTGCATGTTGCTGACATCCGTACATGCGTACTTCATCCTGCAAGCGCTACACACAGGCAGCTCACAGACGAGCAGCTCGTAGCGTGCGGAATAGACGGTGGAATGATAAGATTATCAGTAGGACTTGAAAATGTAGAGGACATCCTTGATGATCTCAAGCAGGCATTTGCAAGCATCTGATGCGTTTTTAAGTAAACAGCATTTACTTTTTATTTGATTTCCGGATGGTTATCAAGGTTGTGTTCGTTGATATTCGGAAAGGCGGAGATAAAGAGACCCACGCTCCTGAGATGGATTATGAAAAGCTGGAAGCAGCGATTACAGAAAATACCAAGGCTATCATTCCGGTTGACCTCGGCGGCATTGTCTGTGACTATGATAGGATTTTTGAAATCGTTGAGAGGAAAAGAAGCCTGTTCAAGCCTCTTGATGACCATAGCAATCCAATTGTTGATCTTGGCAGCAGAATCCAGAAAGGTCTCGGGCGTATTGCGATTGTGGCTGACTGTGCTCACAGTCTTGGTGCAAGCCGTGTGGTTTCCCACACCGGAGAGGGCGTTGTTGAGAGTAAAAGAAGATACTGCGGAGCTATTGCAGATTTCTCCTCGTTCTCTTTAGTCGAA
>DHYN01000079.1:0-1381 GCA_002414125.1 Ruminococcus sp. UBA5129
ACAGCACATGTGTTGCCTCGGTGATTGCCGCCTCCGCTCAGCTCGTGGTCGAGCTGTACAGTCTCCTCAAACGTCTCGTCCTTGTCCGGCATCGAGATCATCCCGTTCATATCGCGGACAGCGCTCGTATAGGTCAGCATACCGCTTATCACGAGCATTTGACCGTCATCGGAAAGGTGCGCGTTAATGTTCTTGGGAGTACACCACATTCCGTAAACAGTCTGCGGAACGTTTTCTCCCTCGGCGAGCTTCGCGCTGCATCTGAAATTCTCCGTCATCGTAACGGGCATCTGTTCAGCCATAACGGCAGTGGTTTTTACCTCGCACGGATGTACCGTTGAATAGGCATCCTCCACCACCATGACAGAAGCAGTCTTTACCGCACGGCATATTATCCTCAGCTCAAGCTCTGTCTTAAGAACACGGTTGTCGCCGTTCTTATCAGCAGACGGAGTGATCTCGCAGCAGACCGCCTCGGCATTTACAGTGCACTCGCAGCTATCATCGAGACCGTCCATATCGATTATCTGACTGAAAGGTATTCCGTAGCTCATCGCCTCGAGAGCGCCCGAGCCCGAGTCGTCCTCACAGGAATAAAGCACCTCCGCATCGGCGTTTCCCTTGACGAGCAGCTTTCCGGAGATCATCTTTTTCTCGCATTCGCGGACTGTGCACCTGCTTGAAACTATATTGATAACGGGAGGCTGAGTTGTCGGAAGCTCCGTCTCCTCCATGAGCTGTATCGACTTCTGCGCGGTGAGCTTCTTTGCGGCATACTTTACGGGAATCTTTTTTAGCTGGATATGGCACCCCTCTGCGCTCGAGATAAGCTCATGAGCCTTTTCCCCATCGACTCTGATCTTTATTGAGACCGCTCCCCGCAGATCGAGCCGACGCTTGTTCACGGCACGATAGTTAACATGGTCGGCTTTAGGAACAAGAGTCACGGTCGGAGTACCGCAAAGCTCGGCAAGCTCGACTGACTTCGAGAAGCACTGTCTCTGACTCACGCAGCGCAGGACCGAACTCTCCTCGCTGCAATAAAGAATGCGTATGCTGCACACAAGCTCGTAATTCAGCCTTCCGCCGCTGACGGAATAGTTCGTGACTGACGGGACGACCTCGCATCTGACCAGTCTGAAAATGTCCGGATAGTAGTCCGGCAGTATGTAGTCAAGCTCGACACCCTGCTCCTGTGTCCACTCGCAAGCTCGTTCANNGTTTCGGCAGCCGTAACGGTCTCCCTGTTTATTCTGAGTTCCATATTTTCCTCCTTGAATTTTATTTGTACATATATATTCATCCCACAGTACAAGTATTCCTGAGTCAACGGCAGCAGCATTTGCTTTTATCGGTGCGATATCGAGGCGGTATCGGGAGG
>DHYN01000079.1:1440-3736 GCA_002414125.1 Ruminococcus sp. UBA5129
CTTGCGAGTGGACAACGAAATGCGCACGGGAGCTTCGTCGTCCGAAATTTATGCCAAATATAAAAAATCCTATTGACATTGTCCTGAAAATAGTTTATAATAATAGTGTTGTATTTATTTGCATACTATTACTATGGCAGTATGTGCAGCTTTGTTTTAGATCATTTTGCGGCTGACCGCCGTTAATTTTGTATGATACGAAACAAAAACGGATGCTACTGCATCCAGAGACAAGCCGAGTAAAAGCGGCTTGTATATCTGTTTTGCGAGCTCATATGTGGGCTCTTGCTGATATATCAGACCTCATCGGAAAATCCTGAACGACACAGAGCCCTTTGCATCAGGCAAGCTCCTTTCCGCAGGCGTACCTGCAAGGGAAACGGCTGAACAGCTCGGTCAGCGTTTCAGAGGCTTCTATGCAGGTCGAACACAAATGAATAAAATAAGCGGCATTTACCGCCTTTTAATTAGTAATAAAGTTTAGATACAAATTTTATTAATTTTAGAAAAAGGAGGTAATGCACTGTATGGATCTGATTTTAGCAATCGTACTTATAGTTGCTGCACTGCTCATAGGTGCGGGTGTCTCGGGTTTCATCGCCTACAAAAAGGGCGTTAACGAGGGCATCGAACGCCGTAAGCAGCAGGCAGAATCTATAATGGGATCTGCGGAAAAGGAAGCGCAGCGTATCCGCGAGGCTGCCGAGAAAGATGCCGAAAGTAAGAAAAAAGGCGCTCTCATTGAAGCAAAGGACGAGATACACCGTCTCCGCTCCGAAGCAGAAAAGGAAATCAAAGACCGCAGAGCAGATCTGTCTCGTCAGGAAAGACGAGTTCAGCAGAAAGAAGAAAATCTCGATAAGAAAAACGATAACCTCGAAAGGAAAGACGAAGTCCTCAACCAGAAGATCAAGGCTGCGGACGACAGACTCGTTGAAGCCGAAACGATCAAGAAAAGCCAGATGGACATCCTTGAACGTATCTCCGAGTTTACTAAGGAGCAGGCTAAGGAGTACATAATCTCTACCCTTGAGGGCGACCTCATCCACGAAAAAGCAGTCAAGGTCGCTGCCTATGAGCAGATGGTCAAGGACGAATGTCAGGAAAAAGCAAGGAACTATATCTCCCTTGCTATCGCAAAGGTAGCGGCAGATCAGGTGTCCGAAGCCGCTGTTTCTGTCGTTCCGCTGCCAAATGACGAGATGAAAGGTCGTATCATCGGTCGTGAAGGACGTAACATCCGCGCTCTCGAGGCTGCCACTGGAATCGAAATTATAGTCGACGACACTCCGGAGGCAATCGTCCTGTCAGGTTTTGACCCTGTTCGCCGCGAGATCGCACGCTTGGCTCTTCACCAGCTCGTGCTTGATGGCCGAATCCATCCGGCCCGCATCGAGGAAGTGGTGGCAAAGGTCAGGAAACAGATTGAGGAAGAAATCAACGAGACAGGAAAACGCACCTGCATCGACCTTGGAATCCATGGCCTCCATCCAGAACTGATAAGAATGGTGGGCAAGATGAAATACCGCTCTTCTTACGGCCAGAACCTCCTGCAGCATGCAAGGGAGACCGCAAATCTCTGTGCCATTACGGCTGCCGAGCTTGGACTGAACCCGAAGAAAGCACGCCGTGCCGGACTTCTGCACGATATAGGCAAAGTGCCTGATGATGATCCGGAAATACCGCATGCAATCTTTGGTATGAAACTTGCAGAGAAATTCAAGGAAAAACCAGATATCTGCAATGCTATCGGTGCTCACCATGATGAAGTGGAGATGACATCACTTCTCTCTCCGATCGTTCAGGTCTGTGATGCCATTTCCGGTGCTCGCCCGGGTGCACGACGTGAAATCGTAGAGGCTTACATCAAGCGCCTCAACGACCTCGAGCAGCTTGCCCTTTCCTATCCGGGCGTCATCAAGACATATGCTATCCAGGCAGGTCGTGAGCTCCGCGTCATTGTGGGCGCCGACAAGATTTCCGACGAAGAGATTGAAAGCCTGTAGGCTAATATCGCCAAGAAAATCCAGGATGAACTTACTTATCCCGGCCAGGTTAAGATTACTGTCATCCGTGAGACCCGTGCCGTGGCATATGCCAAATAATCAGGAGGCGAGTCTATGAGTGAAACAGAAAAGATTCCTATCCCAGACTGCACAGACTGCAACGGATG
Source organism: Ruminococcus sp. UBA5129 (assembly GCA_002414125.1). Classification (GTDB taxonomy): domain Bacteria; phylum Bacillota; class Clostridia; order Oscillospirales; family Ruminococcaceae; genus Ruminococcus. The sequence goes on from DHYN01000079.1 coordinate 3,614, forward strand.
TGATTCCGGATGCGGAGGTGGTTGCTGCGGTTCGCAGGAGAATGACGCAGATCATTCCCAAGCAGCCTGTGGCGACTGTGCCAGCCATAAGGTGATGGGTTCTTGAGTTCGTCAAGATTATCA
>DHYN01000041.1:0-256 GCA_002414125.1 Ruminococcus sp. UBA5129
CAGTAGAGGACATTAATGTCAAGGGCAAAAAGGTGCTCGTAAGAGTTGACTTCAACGTTCCGCTCAAGGACGGCGCTTGTGTTCTCGAGAACAACGATCTCGCCGTCAGCCATTTCTGCAACAGCCTTCTTAGCATTCTCGCCAACGACCGTATCGTCTTTAGCGAATACTACCTTTGTGTTTACGAGTTCTGCAAGTCTTGCGGCTGCGGGAGCGAGTGAGAACTTGTCCTCAGGACCGTTCTTCGGCTTGCCGA
>DHYN01000041.1:314-3067 GCA_002414125.1 Ruminococcus sp. UBA5129
TTTGTGATAACGCCGTCCTTGAGCGGAACGTTGAAGTCAACTCTTACGAGCACCTTTTTGCCCTTGACATTAATGTCCTCTACTGTAACCTTGTTTAATCCTGCCATTTTAATGACACCCTTTCGTTTTAAATTGCAATTCTTAGCAGGTCGTTAAATTAATATCAACCCACACATCTATATTATATACGATTATGAGATTTTTTTCAAGTACCTATGCAAATATTTTTCAATTTATCAGGAAAAATTTTCATTTTGTTCAAAGCTGCTTCCGCTTATTCGAGGCTATCTCCGAAAATACTCTGTTTTCCGAAATTTTCCGCTTGCAATCCAAAGAAATATATGTTATAATTATGAATAGATTATTAAGGCAGCTAACTCCTTGTTTCATAATCAGAATATTGCGCATCAATAACGGAGGCTCCCATGAAAAAACGTTATATCATTCCGCTCGCGATAAGTCTTTTTATGGTGCTGCTCAACGTCATCGCACGGCTGAGCACCGATTTTTCAGATTTCTACATGCGGTATATTTTTCATTATATCTCAGTGCCGTTTTCTTTCCTGAGCGGTCTGTTTCCATTCTCTGTCGGAGAATTCCTGCAATATCTCGGTGCACTTATACTTATTATCGGTTTGCCTGTCTTTATACTTCTGCTCATATTCAGAAAAAAATCCCGGCGAAAGACCGCAATGATCGGCATCCTTTCCGTCATGTGGATACTAACATACATACTCGCGACCGAAACGCTCAACTGCTTCATAATGTACCGCTGCACCAAATTCTCCGATCGCTATTTTCCGGAGACTCACGAACACAACGATGAGGAGTTTGTCGCTATGTACCGTGATATTATCGAGAAGTGCAACGAGCTCGCTCCCCTTGTCAAGCGCGACGAGAACGGTTACTTCATACTCACGGATGATCTCACAGACACCGCTCGCGCCGCTATGAAAAAAGCGTCTGAGAAGTACCCCGAGCTGAAAGGCTACTACCCCAGACCAAAGCCAATCATGTACTCCTATTTCTTCTCGCAGTCGGGCATACTTGGAATATACTATCCGTATACTATGGAGTCAAATTACAACAGGGATATGATGGATATTTGCATGCCGTCAACGATATGCCATGAGTACTCCCACCTCAAGGGCTTCATGCTTGAGGACGAGGCGAACTTCATCTCCTTCATCGCAACAATTCTCTCCGACAGTACAGACTTCCGATACAGCGGCTATATCGGCGCACTTGAGTATGTCCGCAATCAGGCGTACGACAACGATATTTCCGAAGCGATCGCCCTCGAGGACACTATCTCTCCTCTTGTCGCCAAAGACGCCTACTGCTTTCTTCCCGAATCCTACTTCGAGGAAAACGAGAAGCTGGAGTTAATTTCCACCGAAACAGTCGAGGTCATAAGCGATACTGCTGTAGACACCAATCTCAAATTCAACGGCGTTGAGGACGGTATCAAGTCATATAATCGTATGGTGAACCTCCTGCTCGATTATTATTTTCTCTCATAAATTAAAGCAAAAAAGCCTGATCGGAGAATCATTCCGATCGGGCTTTCCGTTTATCGCGTTTGTAAGCATTATCGGCAAGCTTGGTATAAAACCAAAAGAAAAACGCTGATGTCAGAGCGAATACGACTGCAATTGCGTAAAACGGTATGTAAAGCCTCACATCTGCATAGGTATAACAATCATACTTCGGTTTCTTTAAATAAACCAATTTTACCGTTTCGCCTGCTTTATAGCAGTGCAGAACATCATTGATCGCAGGCGTTGAAAAATTCATTTTTTCATGCAGCTTTCCGTCAGCCGATGTAAAATTGACCCATATCGACTCCTCCGCAGCGCCGGGTTCGTGATCTGGATGCGACTCGAGGCTGACTGTTCCGTCTGTCGTTTCATAGCGAGCATTCTGTACGATTCCGCCAACGATCGAAGCTGCCATGACGACTATCATCATGCATCCCATAACGAAACAAAGTCTCCGATGTCCGTTAGTCAGCTCACCGCGCTTATCGAGTATTGTGTGGATGAAATACATGATTACCGAAATAACGAATACTCCGCACTGAAGCACCATTCCTGCAAGGATATTTCCGCCTCGCGCGTAGTCGTCAGTCCAGCCGACCCAAAGTGAGATCAATCCCGAGATATACGACCAGATCTTCACAACTGCAAGATAAAATGTTTGGTAGAAATCACCCGAACGCTGAAGAAGCAGCGCCACAGGGATCATAGGAAGTATAAGCAGAGCGATCGCATATAAATTGCCCGCAGGCGCGGATAGAGTTGTTGACAGGATTATGACTGCGATCGAACCGCTGATATAGAAGTATCGTACCTTTGGTCTCAGTGCAAGATGCGTTGCGATGAAGAAAATGATCGGTATTATCAGAGCAATGTCACTCGCGCTATAGCTCGATTCCGACCAATCAAACATCCGAAAAATGTCATACGTCAGGTCATATATGAGAACAGTTACAAAAATCAGCAAAAGCTCCGTTCCAAGATACTTTAGCGTTGTGAGGAGATCGTCCTCATATTCATTTGTTTTTATGAGACTGAGCACTCCGATAACGATCAATGCACAAAACAGGATCAATATCATAAATACGCCTCCTTTTTGCTGCGGCTGTTCATCTTTTGATATAATTCTATCACATGAGGCGTTATATTTCAATTTCCATTTTATTACAATATATTACAGTTTATTTTCTCGCATAAATCGGAATTTGCGGCGAA
>DHYN01000089.1:0-1808 GCA_002414125.1 Ruminococcus sp. UBA5129
GGACGTTATCCTTGTCCATAAAGACGTAGAGGACATCATCCCTACCGTTCTGAGCATTAAGCTCATCGAGCTGTTCCTGAGCGTATTTTCTGAGTCGTTCATAGTCTGCACGGGCGAGGTAGAAGCTGCTGAGGTTTGCACCTTTTTCGCAAGCCATTTCGGCAAATTCATAGTACATCGTCATATAAGAGAGGTAATTCGGGGGAAGCGGAGCAAAAACGATCTCACTCTTGCCTTCTGTTATCTTATCCCACTCCTCGCTTTCTATCCTGCATTCGTAGACGTATTCGGGCTCGGCAAAGAGTTCGCGAACGTCTCTGAACCAGTCGCGTAGGTCAAGACACTGAACTGCCGTACAGAGCGAGACAATGAGTACAGCGGTCTTTTTGCGGCTGACCTTTGCAAAGACCGCGAGGACTGCCGTATATATGATGAAGTCGGCTACCCAGATGAATCTTCCCGAAGCACGGAAGATCGAGAGAAATTCTACTATCTTATCGGGATAGTTTATCTCGTAGATGACAGCTCCGTTCAAAGTTCCCTTTGGGCTTGCGCCGAGGAACATGCTTGCGAAGATGACGAATATCACGGATAGTATCTCGCAGCGATGGCGGAGAAAGGCTTCCTTAGCGGATGCGAAAATCGACTTGTCCTTAGTGTCAAGGCGGCTGAATGCGGCAGGTATAGCCATAAATCCCATAAGGATCATGCCGAATCCGAGATAGCCGAGACCCTCGGTATTGTCGTTGCAGGAATTGAGCGGCTTAAGGAACTTTGAGTAACCGTAGCTGTTGAAGAATGCGTTATAGTTTGAGGAGTATATGCCCAGACCGCCTGCTTGCAGCTCACCGTCACCGTAGAATGCGCCGATAATATAGAGGAAAAGGAGCGTGGAGAGCGTAGTGCAGATAAAGACAAGTATCGGTCGGAGGAGCTTTTTTCCCTTGAAGAAGTCGCAGAGCATATAGCCTGCCATTATCATATAGATCATCGGCACGAAATAGATGTGGATGAGAGCTAAAAGCGCGCCGAGAATGCTCCAGAGGATGACGGGAGTTGCTTTGCATCGCCATTTGTGTTCGCGGTAAGCCCAGAGCAGAAGTGCGATTATGATGAGCCACTGAGCGCTGAGAGCTTCATGACGGAAAGCTCTGAGTATGATAGTAGGAGCGATGATGAAAGGTATTGAACCAACAAGGCAGTATACAGGGCTTTTGCTGTATTTATAGATAAGGAGCGCCGAGAGTCCGCCTTGCAGCGCAAAGCTCATCAGCTCCCACAAGCCGAGATACTGGAATGTATCGGGAAGGATCGGCGAAAGGAGCTTGAAGAAAACGGCGAAGATCGGTATCGAGTCGGTGAACATGCAGGAAACAGCGCCCTCGGAGGAAAGACCCTCGAGAAGTCCGATCGGGAATGTCCAGTCCGTGCGGCGATAGAACTTCCAGCCGAGATAGTGCTGACCCTTGTCTCCGGCGACTTGGTATATCCAGTCATCGTATGTAGGGTTCACGATGTGGAAGCCGTAGATCATGCCGAAGCATATGATACCGAGCACGCATCCTGCAAGGAAAAGCAGGATATGGTTTCTGTACACTTTTACAAGCGGTGTTCGGGGAGCTTTGGGCGGCTTTGGGGTGTTGCTTTTTTTTGTTGTCTTTTCTTTGTTTGTCTGAGACATTTTTGGATCTCCTTTATATTGTATAAATAGACAGAATTTTTGGAGTGCTGTCCTAGGAGGTATTATAGCATTTTTGGGGGGATTTGTCAATAAGCTTGCGGCTTATCTTGCAGAAAAGTTTTCGGTC
>DHYN01000089.1:1894-3688 GCA_002414125.1 Ruminococcus sp. UBA5129
ACTACCCTATCCTGCGCTTCTAATTGCCGCTTTACTCAAAATCGTTTCCTGAATCTCGGTTTGATACGCCTCAAGTAAAGTATATGACAAAGCTTAAGATTCTTGTCATACAGCAAAAAAACTATATTTGAGATGCCGAGCATAATGAGACCGCCGTATTTTCCAAGCTCGTCGAATTCGTCTATCATATCGGTAAGCCCAAAGACGTAAACGGTGATATAGAAAAATACCAGTATACAGGCATTGCAGATGAGAAGCTTTACAGCGATGCGGAGCGCTCCCGTCTGTATTTTGCAGATGTAGAAGCGCAGGATAGGGTAGTGTCCGAAGAGGAGAATAAATATGAGAGCGGCTTCCTTGTCGAACGTTATCATCAACGAGAGAAGACCAACGGCAATATACGTCAGCAAAGCCCATTTTGTGCTGACCTCAACGGCTATTATCATCATTAGTACGCCTGCGATCATGGGCAGTATCAGGTAGAGCAGAGGCATTATGCCTGCCATAAACATCGTCAGCAGGCAGAGGGCGGAGACGATACCTCCGAGCGCTACACGGTAGCTGATATTCTTCATTTTAAATTATCCTTGCGTTTCTGAATGTTATATGTGACAGCCGAAAGCAGTTTGTGCGGAACGAATCTTGATGCGAAAACTCCTGCCTGAACGGTGATGGCGGGTATCGCGATAAGCTTGCGTGCGAAAGCCTTTTTCAGCGCATATTCGGCAGCATATTCGGGCGAGATCGGCTTCATGCTGAAGGAAACGCCTGCACGGTCGTTGAAATTGGTATCGACAGGTCCGGGACACAGAAGCGTGATGCTGACGCTTGAGCGGTCGCGGCGGAGCTCCTCGGCGATAGCCAATGACAGGCGCACCACATAGTTCTTGGAAGCGTAGTAGCTTGAAAGGAGCGGTCCTGTCAGGAAGCCTGCGCTTGAAGCTACGTTGAGAATGATGCCGCTGTCCCGTTTTTTAAAGTCGCGCAGGAAGAGCTTGGTGAGGATGTGGAGAGCAGTGATGTTGACGTTTATCATCTTCAGCTCATCGTCAAGGTCGGTCTCGTCAAACCTGCCGAATATGCCGTAGCCTGCATTATTCACGAGCATGTCGATGTTCTTGTCCTTACAGAACTCGTATACCGCGAAAACGTCCTTTTTGCGTGAAAGATCGGCTGAGATGACCTCAACCTTCGTGTTGAGCTCTTCTCTGAGCTGTTCGAGGATGAGAGTGTTCCTGCCCGTGAGGATGAGCTCCCAACCCTTTCCGCTGAGTATTCTTGCCATGCTCAGACCTATCCCAGAGGTAGCTCCTGTTATGAGTGCTTTCATATTATCATTCCTTTCGGTATAATTTTGGATCATACAATATTATTATACCACATTTTGCCATACAAATCTACTGCAAATTAAAGGATTTTGTGATAAAATGAAAAAAATTTGTTTTTGCTATAGACTTTTTTGAAATTATATAGTATAATAATATAGTATTTTGAATTTTTATAAAATCGGAGGATAATATAAATGAAGAAATTCGGAAAATTCATTGCCGCTGCAACGGCATTTTCACTTGCGGCTACTATGGCTTCGTGCTCTGCACCGGCGATCGGTTCGGGTTCGGCTACCGCCANNTAACGATCGACGGCTACGATGTGCCTGCGGGCGTGTTTATCTATTACACGATCTCAGCTTACTACGAGGCTCAGCAGATACTCTATGAGCAGAACAATAAAGTCCCAACGATGGACGATGTTAAGAATGCTCATATCGACAACATCGAGGCAGGGGAGTGGATA
>DHYN01000008.1:0-128 GCA_002414125.1 Ruminococcus sp. UBA5129
TGGTATGACATCCTCAGCGATTTTACTGCGTATCTGTTAGTTATTCTATTCATAATAGCTCTTTTTATTGGCATATTCAGAGGAATAAAATTCAAAGATAAAGATACCAAAATCGGTATTACCCTCGT
>DHYN01000008.1:241-5684 GCA_002414125.1 Ruminococcus sp. UBA5129
AATCGTTCTTGTTATATGGTGGCGGTACGATCTATCAAATTCAGGATGATAATAAGGCTATTGTGCTGAATACATTTATTACAGACGATGGTGGAAGAAATAATGGAAATTATGAGATAGATTGGCATGATGATTATGCCGAGATCACCTACAACAACTTCGACTTGCAGAATAGTAAGGCAACAATTAAAGTCGAATTCTCAAAATAATGCTTAGACAAATGCAGAGCGTAAAAACGTTCCGCATTTTTTCACAATAACTAAAACGGCACTGCAATTACCTGCAATGCCGTTTTAGTTGATTTGTCCTTTAATATTAATAAACTATCATTTTCCGAGTGCAGACTTCGGTATGATGAATTTATTCAAAAAATATAACCTCAGAATTGTTTGATTCTGCCGAGGATGAATTTCTGAAGGTTAACGAGATCAGAAGCTTCAACCTTTCCGTTACTGTCGATGTCGGCAGCATCAAAAGCGAGAGTATTATTAAATCCGTAAACAGCGCCCTTTCTCGCCAGACACATATCAAAAACATCAACGCTGCCATCGCTGTTCAGATCGCCCTTGATAATTTTCTCCTGCGGAACAGCAAATACGCTGTAATTTGCGGATAATCCGAAACCGCCATTTGTTCCGAGAGTAACTTTTTCGCCTTCTTTTACATTCATTTTGTAGAGAATAAATGTAACATCATTTGATGATACCATTGAAACTCCTGCATTTTTCCAGTTTCCAAGCCATGACTGTATCTCCTCAACAACTCTTTCATCAACAGCTATATAAACAGTAATATCTGCTCCTGCCGTAAATTCTCCCAGATCGGAGGTATACATCTTGGAATCGCATGCTGTTTTTACAGTTTCAGCGCCAACGAGATTTTCGGGAAAACTTGCAAAAGTAATATCGCGATCGCCATATATCAATGAATCAACGCCGGTATTATTATAGATCGACCAATTCGCTGCATTGTCCCTGTCATTTACGATCAGCTCCTTGATAAGCGTACCGTTTAGCGGTTCTATCGGTGTTACAGTACCGTCTCCGAAATCTCCCGCAACTCTGAAATTATCAAGATATACCGAGCATGGAGCTGCTGCATTTGCTTTCAGTTCAATTTTATTTTCACCTGATTTAAGCTCAATATTCTCAGAGATCGTTTTCCAGTCGCTGTAATTTGAACCCTTGGGCAATGACAGTGTTTTTACTTTCGAGCCGTTTACATAAAGGTCAATGCTGTTCACGTCTGATGTAGCGGAATATCTGAGAGTCCATTTAAATGTGCCTGCTTTACCGGTTTTCACCGTATCCTTAATTGCGGCAGAATCCTTCGTTCCGAATTTCAGGAATCCCATTCCCTGAAATTTTGTGACATCGGTACGACAGCCGTTTGTGACGTTTTCTTCAATATTTTTCATATCAAAATTTTCGCCTTCATACTGACGTTCGCCTTTATAAAAATCGGGAAAAGCGGGCGCTTGGGGAGAAGATTTCTTATATGCTGTGGAACGTCCCGTTTCATTTCCTGAACATTTGATTGAAACATCGAGAGGACCATTGTGTTTAACTGTGAGGACATAAGTGCCGTTATTCCAGCTTTCGGTTACAACGCTGGGAGTCTGCACCATGCCTCTGTCCTTAAATGTAAATTCAGGCTTTTCGGAAGCTCCCGCGATCGTGATCGTTTCTTCCTTTAAAGTTTCTGCATCTTCTTCATCGTAATTATTCATGTAAATATCAATATGTTCTGAATATTCATTGATGATCGCTGAGCCGTAAACCTGCTGTTTTATATCGAGAGATTTGCAGGTGTTATATTTAAGGTCAAGTGTTGCGCCTGTAACATCGCCGATCTTATTCGGATTGTAAGTAAGCCATGTATTTTCAATTCGTCCTGCGTAGCTGTTTGCGTAGCATTCAGAGGGGAACAGCTTGTTGAATTCCGCCTGTTTATCGGCAATCGTTTTCCAGCGATTCGGGATCTCCGACTGCTTGATTTGTACCTTAAATGATTTCGCCACATCATCTGCCAGATTATAAACTGTCGGAATTGCAGGGTATCTTCCTGTACTCTTGAAAGGGTCGTGGTTATCTTTGAGATTTCCATCAGTACTCTTCTGATAAAGTCCTTCAAAAAGTGTTGGATATGTACAATATTTATCATCATTGCTTCCTGAATTTACGTCCTGAATAACAACGACCTTTGTACGGTCGATAACCTCCTGCCTGTCGGGAATCCTTATCGTTCCGTCCATAAATTTCCGCATAAGGTCGATATTTACGTTCTTGCATTGGTCATAAAAGTCCCATTGACGATATTTATAACCCTCGCTGTCCGTGCCGTCCCATAGACCCTTTATGCAGTCGTTCCACACAAGCTCAGGTCCGTCAATGACAGTCATGCCGTTCATTGCCATACGCTCTAATAAGATCGGCAGACTGGTTGAAAGGCGATATTGATCTGTAGTCTGCGGATCGAGAATGCCTCCGTTCCACGGATAATCAGACCAGCCCGTATCATCCCAGCGAACTCCCCAGTTTCCGCAATATCCCGAAACGTACGCACCGAAGCATTCGCTTTCTACATCAGCAATATAGCTTGACTGCGTGTATTTTTCCTCAAGAATAAAGTTATCCTTATAGGTACGGCAAGCCTTTTCCCAATTTGCATTTGTTTTCAACATTGCGACAGGATTCAGTTGTGACCCCCACGGATTCTCACACCAGCTTACATTAAGGTATCCGCCGTATTTATTGCATAATTTCAGAAGCGCAGCAAAATGGTCGTAACGCTGCTGATAGGTTACAGGGAAATCCTGAGAAGCGAATCCCCAGAACTGCTCACAATAATTGTAGCCGATAAAATTCGGATAATCCTTGAAAAATTCGCCGAATATCGTATCATCAAGGTCGTAATCGGCAGGATAATCAGGGAAATGGCATTGACCGCCGCTTGCCGGCTGGATCATCGTCCATACGCCCTTATCTGCACAGGCTTTCATCCATGAACGGGCTGTTTCGATTCCGTCCTGAACCATAAGCCATCTATGCTCCGTTGAACTCCAGTTTATGGAAAGTGAAATATTGAAGACTACATAAGGCAGAATATCGTCCGGTACAAGATCAATGATCTTTTCAGGATCGGGATAGTTCCACGAATCTATGTGGACTATCCACATCGGAGATTCATTGCTGAGAGGTCGGCGAAAAGTACTGCTTGCTGCCGAAGCGTTCATTGGCTCTGCACTTATCGGCATATCCTCAAATATCTGCGTGATACCGCTGCTCTTATCGCTGTTACTGCTTCTGCCTCCGAATGGCAGCATACTCAATGTAATAGTACAGGCAATAACAGAAGATATGATTTTCTTTATCATTATTATAATTCCTCCGTTTCATATTTATAATTATCTATAAATGAGCATCATTGGCAAAATACACAAAACAGGCATACTCACTTATAATAACTATATTATAAAATATATAATAATTAAATTCAACCCAAGATTTGCAGAAAAGGTGTATAATTTGAATGTTTTTATTGATTTTTCAGAAGCAATGTTGTATAATTCTTTTAGGGACACACTGAATAAATTTACGCACGCAAACATTAACTTATGTAGTTTTTCGCAAGTTCTCTTTAGTGAACGTAATGAGCGAATGTGCAAGGCAATTTCATTAAATCTTAAGCAGGTGAACAGAATGAAAACGATCGAAAATACAACGTTTGACGAGGAAAGAGCGTTATACGGCAGCAAAAATGCGATACTGCGCAACTGTGTATTTGACGGAGCAGCCGATGGTGAAAGTGCATTGAAAGAATCTACCGATATTGAAGTACATAATTGCTTTTTTAATTTGCGATACCCATTTTGGCACGACAGCGATCTTAAGATCACAGGCTCGGAAATGACAGAGCTTTGCCGTGCAGCGCTGTGGTACTCCAAGAATATTACGGTCACAGATACGAAATTGCACGGCATCAAGGCGCTCCGTGAGTGCAGTAATGTCATCATGGAAAACTGCGATATAATTTCTCCGGAATTCGGATGGTCGGTCAACGGAATAATCATGAAAAACTGCAATGCAGTTAGTGAATATTTTATGATGCGAAGCAGCGGTCTGCACTTCAGTCATGTGCATTTTAAGGGAAAATATTCTTTCCAATATATCGAAAACGCAGTCTTTGATAACTGCGAATTTGAAACAAAGGATGCTTTCTGGCACGGGAAAAATATTATCGTCCGCAACAGTATAATAAAGGGCGAATATCTTGCCTGGTATTCCGAAAACCTTACTCTTGAAAATTGTACGATCACAGGTACACAGCCCTTTTGCTATTGCAGTGATCTGAAATTGATAAATTGCAAAATGGTCGATGCCGATCTTTGCTTTGAAAAATCGGAAGTCAATGCAAGCATACTTACTCCTGTTATAAGTATTAAAAATCCGAGAACAGGAATAATATATGTTCCCGAGGTCGGAGAATTGATATATGACGATGCAGAAGCACAGGGAAAAGTCATCGTCTGCGATCTTCATAATTACAATGGAAACGCTGATTAAATATGGTGTACAGGTTCTCAAGCCGTGCTGCTTTTTATTTTGTTTATCGCACCCTTTTCAAGCCTTGACACCTGTGCCTGTGAAATGCCTATCTCTCCTGCTACCTCGACCTGAGTTTTCCCCTTGAGGAAACGCAGATACAGGATATTCCGCTCACGCTCCCCGAGCGCTTTTATCGCCTCGCGGATAGACATCTCGTCAAGCCAATTGTCAATGTCATCGTTTCCGCCTATCTGATCCATGATGTAGAGCGTATCGCCCGAATCCGAATAAACAGGCTCATAAAGCGAAACAGGGTCGCTGATGCTCTCCAGAGCGATCACCACATCAGCTCTCTCCGCACCTATTTCGGCAGCGATCTCCTCTATATCAGGCTCGCGCTGATTTGCAGCAGCAAGCCGTTCCTTAGCCTGTATCGCCTTATATGCAAGATCACGCAGCGAACGGCTCACCTTTATCTGTCCGTAATCGCGCAGATACCGTCTCAGCTCGCCGCTTATCATCGGCACACAGTATGTCGAGAACCGTACCTCCTTTGTCAGATCAAAATTGTTTATCGCTTTGATAAGTCCCACTACTCCGATCTGGAAAAGGTCATCTATATCCTCTCCCCTGCCCGTAAATTTCTGTATCACACTGAGAACAAGCCTCAGATTGCCCTTTATGAGCTTATCACGAGCCTCCCTGCTCCCTGTTGCCTTTATCTCCTTAAGCAGCGCTATCTTTTCCTCTTCCTTCAATACTGTCAGCTCAGATGTATTTATCCCAGATATTACGACCTTTCCGTATGCCATAGCCTATCTCCGAGCCGCTTGCGGTTGCGGCAGACCGAATTTTCTTCGGTTTTATTATTCCCCCTTTTCCAGATCGGAGTAGTG
>DHYN01000008.1:5814-11014 GCA_002414125.1 Ruminococcus sp. UBA5129
CATACAACTCTGCAACAATGAGTACCTTCGCGACCTTCTCGAACTTACCCTTGAAAGGAATGAGTCCTGTTACAGTAGAGACGAGTGATCTGATGTTATTCACTGTAAATCTGGACATCTCCTCCATATAGCCTGCTTCATCCATTGCATAAGCGAAGATGAAATCGTACAGATCGTATCTCTGCTGATAAGCTGATGCGAGAGACATTGCACCGTCAATCGTAGCTCTTGCGCCCTCAAGCATCTTATCTGCATCATTTATTGCCTCGCCGATCTTGAGCTTGCATGCACCCATTATCATTCCGACACATGTTAACTCAAAGTTAGCAGTGATAAGCAGGTTGTTGAAGTTGAAGAACTTCTCAAATGTATCAAGCTTAAAGCTGCTGCTGTCAGTCGAAACCTCTGCGGGATCGCCGTCACCGAAGTCACAGAATGTATTTGCAAAGAGATCATAAACCGTATCCTGAATGAAATAGCTCATGATATTTCCGATGATCGGTGCAAGTAAGAGCGATGCGCCGATAGCGAGAATTCCGAAGTGACCTGTCGGGTCGCTGTACATTACGGGGTTAGCGTTTGCATAGAGATACTTATTGAGCGTTGTTGGATCGCTCTGCGAGCCCTGATAGGTATCGAGCGTTGTAAATGTACCCGTTGCAGGATCCATGTATCTTGCACGCAGGTAATAGTAGCCTGTCGTGCCGTCAAGCTGCTCGCCGCAATAGTAATAGCTGTTCTCGGTAGCTCCCGTTTTGCTGAGGAGATTTCCCCATGCATCGTAGCTGTAGGTATCGGTAACCGTGCCCTCAGCATCGGCAAGCTGTCTTACCGAGTCGTGAGCGTCCGAAAGATAATATGTTACCGCATCGCCGCGCTGCTGTGAAACGAGTCCAACGCCTCTTGTGTAAGCAGCCTTGAGCGTGCCGTCAGCATTGTATTCCTCAAGCACCTGAGTTACGCTGTCCGATAATATATCGTTGAGATAGTAGGTACTGTCGTTCTCAGACGTCTTTGAGATCCTGTTTCCTGCGAAGTCGTACTTGTATTCCTCAACTGTTCCGTTGACGTCTGCCTCAATGAGCATATTGTCGCTGTTGTATTTGTATACCGATACGGAAGCTGCCGACTCCTCGCTTACAAGGTTTCCTGCTGCATCGTAGCTGTAGGTAACGCCGTCACCGCTTGTTAGCTGGTTGAGCTTGTTGTAGGTATAAACGGACTTCTTGCCGTTCACTGTCTTTGATGTACGGTTGCTCACGCTGTCATAGGTGTATGCATAGGTTTCGGAGCTGAGATCAGCGTTCACGATCTTCTCGGAAACGAGTCTCATCATTGCATCATACTCATAGTAGACGTCTCTTGCCGATTCCTTTACATGAGTTACCTCACCGCACTTTCCGTAGCTGTATGTGTAGGAGGCAACTGTTGCACCAGAAGCATCGACTGCCGTTTCGGAAACGGGACGGTTCATCTCGTTGTAAGTATAAGTAACAGTAATTCCGTCCGCATACCTCATGGACTTGCGGTTGCCTACTGCATCATACACATAGGAGGTGGTATTGCCGTTTCTGTCGGTAACGGATGAAACTCTGCCGAGCGCATCGTAAGTGTATGATGTGATGCCTGTCGGAGTAGTGATCGCCGTATTCATTCCGAGCTCATTATAAGCGTATTCGATCGCTCTGCTGTCGGGATATGCGATTTTAGTGAGTCTGTCTGAGCTGTCGTAGGTGTAGACCGTATTTCCGCGGGCATCGTTTACGCTTACGAGCTTTCCGTCATTGGAGTAGCGGTATGTGACTGCTCTTTCGCCCTCGGACCTCTTTGATATGAGTCTGTCGTTTCTGTCATAGGTGAATGACGTCACCTTACCGCCGAAGTCGGATGAGCTGAGAATATTGCCGTTCTTGTCGTAGGTGTACTCTGCACTCTGACCCATTGCGTTGATGACCTTGATGACTCTTCCGAACTGATCGTACTCATTGATCGTAGAGTTTCCGTTTGCATCGGTCTGCTTTACAAGATTGCCGATCTCATCGTACTCGTAAACGGTCTTTCCGCCCATAGGATCGGTAACGGATGTAAGTCTGCTCATGCTGTCATAGGTATAAGCGTTCTTGTTTCCGTACTGATCGGTCTTGCTTACAGCGAGACCTCTTGAATTGAACTCGGTGGAAGTGGATGTACCGTCTGCGAAATCGGTTCTGATGAGGTTGCCCTTGTTGTCGTATGTATACTTAGTGATATTGCCGTTAGCATCCTTAGCGGATGAGAGATACGAAAGGGGCGTGTATGTGTATTCCGTTCTGTTTCCGAGAGTGTCGATGATAGCGGTATTTCTTCCGATCTTATCATACTCGTAGCGAGTCGAGCTTCCGTCCGAGCATGACTGCTCGATGAGCCTGTAGTTCGCATCATACTTATAATTCATCGAAACGCCGCCGGCGTAGGTCTTGGAAACGAGGTTGCCTGCCTTGTCATATGTCATAGCGGCTGTTCTGCCTGCTCTGTCAACAGCAGTGACGTTGTTGCCGTTCTTGTCATATGTAAAGGACTCGGATGTGTTATCGGGATAAGTGATCCTTGTGAGGTTGCCTAACTTATCGTAGGTATATCTTGTCTGATTGCCGTTCTTATCGGTCTCGACTGTAGGCTTGCCGGCAGCATTGTACTCTGTATTTATAACATTTCCCTCGCTGTCAACAGTATTTATCACTCTGCCTGCCTTGTCATATGTGTAATTTATCGTGGACTGCTTTGCCTCGCCGTTGGAGATGTAGCTGATCGTCCTTGAAGTGCATCTGCCGTCCTCGTCATAAACATACGAGCATGTAGTTCCGTCACCTGCCTTTGATGTAAGAGGCTTGCCGTTAGTACCGTATGTAATGTTGACATACGAACCAATATCATCGGTGATAGAAGAAAGCTTGCTGCCCGAATAGCCATACTCGACAGCATCGCCGTTCGCATCGGTCTTTGAGATAATTCTGCCCTTACCGTCATATGAGTATGTATTTGTTACAACGCCCATTACGCTTACGGACTGGAGCAGACCTGTCGAATTGTAGCTGTTGCTTGTGATGATGCCCTCTGCATCGGCTGTCTCAACGAGATTGCCGTTGGAATCATACTTGTATGAAGTCTTGTTGCCGAGAGCGTCTACCTTTTCGGTGAGCTTACCGTCATTGTTGTAGGTATTCTTGACAGTATTGCCCATCGGGTCGATCTGTGAGGTGATGTTGCCTGCATTGTCATAGAAGTAGCGTGTAATACCGCCGTTTCTGTCCTTGATAGTCTCCTCTCTGCCGTCAACATCATGAGTATAGGTGATAACGCTTCCGTCCGCATCAATAGTCTTTGTGAGACGTCCCTCGTCATCATATTCATTTCTTGCAACTCTTGTTCCGTCCGAAGTGTATACCTCGGTGAGATAGTGCTTATTGTACTTGAAGGTTTTCTTATTGCCCGAAACATCGGTAACTGCAACGAGGTCTCCGAATACATCGTAATCGTAGCTTACGACTCTGCCGGAGGCTGTTGAAGCCTCGATGATCCTGTCCTCTGCATCGTGCTTGTAGGAGATGACCGTCTTGCCCGAGCAGATGATACCACGGTCGGTGAAGAAGAGATTGTCTCCGTCAGCCGTTGAAACGCTTACGAGTCCCTGAACTACATCGACCACATACACCGTGCCGTCTGTTGCGGTATAGACGAATCTGTTGGGGTTATACTCAATGAAATTGTCATTATAGAGGATGCCGCCGTTGAAGATAAGCTCATTCGGACTCATATCACCGGGCACGAGAGTTGCTCCCGAGCCTGTTGTCGATACATAATACGCGCTGAGACCGTACTGGAGCGGATAGAACGCCTGACTCTCTGGAGAGATCTTCATAGCAAACTCATCGTATTCGCCGTTTCCGAAGTCGATCCTTACCCTGTGCTTCTTGGTCTCTGCAATGCTGTAGCGTGAGATAAATCCGCCGCTTGAGCTTGCAGATGTCCATCCGCTGAACTGGTTAGTGCTTACACTTACCTTGACGTTGTTGTATCCGATGTTCCAACCGTATCCGAGAGCGCTCTCGCTTGATCTGACGCGGCTGTCATATGTGCTCGTTACGGTGAGCGGGATACCGTTGATCGCCGTCTCAATATCATCGAAGCTGATCGAGAAGTTTCCGATCTTGAGATTGCCCGTAACGTTTACCGTAATAGTGTCCTCTGCCACGATACCGTCACCGTAAGCGGTGAAGCGGATGTCGTAGTAGCCGTTTTCAAGGACGGTCGTATCGAACGCTCCAACGATGTCGGTATCGTTTCTGACGTCGCCCTTGCTGAAAATAGTATATGTGTTCTTGGAAGCCTCCGAGTACTCAAACTTATACCTTGTGAATACATACTCGGTGACCTTAGCGTGGATGTCAGTCTTACATGTAAGCTCATCCATATCATCGGGAGAGGTGATCTCGCAGTCATACTTTCCGTTTACGGAAACAAGGTCATGCTTTACGATAACAGTCGAATCCCTTGTTACGGAATTGTCATTGCCCTCTGCATCGGCGCTCTTTACAGCCACCGTGACAGTATATTTTCCGTCGGGATACATCGAAGAATCGACAGCGGCAGTGAGCATACCGTCGGAAGCGATCGTTCCCTCCTTAACAACGTTAGTACCGTTTGCACCTGAGATGATTATCTCATACTCCTTGCCGCTGAGCGACGGATCTGCTGCTGCCTCGACCTTGATATTATCGTCAGCCTTGATGTTAGGATCGGGCTTTGTTATCACGATAAGATCCTCTGCGAGCTGATCCTCGGATACGTCAGCGCCGTTGATAACGTTGTACTTGGCAGTGAAGTATACACTGTTTCCGCCGTTGTCGGTAACGGTGAGTCTGAGCTCGTAAATGCCGTTGTCGAGCGCATATGTGTCCCATACGCCGAGCTCTGTATTGCGGCGCTCGGAATACGATGTGCTGATAGGAGTAAACAGCTTATCGGTCTCCTTCCTGTACTCGAGAGTATAGAGTCGGAGTCCAGTTTCGTCAAAGGCGCTGCCCTTGACAGTTACCTTGCCCGTAATGTCCGAGCCGGGCTCAGGCGAGATTATCTCAGCCGTAGGAGGAGTCTTGTCGCGGTTGTCCTCAATAATGATCTCAAGGCTATTTTCGCTCTTGCCTCCCTTGCTGTCGAGAGT
>DHYN01000008.1:11054-11275 GCA_002414125.1 Ruminococcus sp. UBA5129
AACAAGCGCATCGTCCTTGAATATCTTCATCGAAACAAGACCGTCCTTATCGGAAGCATCTGCCGAAACGATCACAACATCACCGACCTCTGCCTTTTCAGTCGAAGCCTTAATAGTGATAACAGCAGGCGTATCAACATGCTCAGGCATTGTTGCAGGCTCGGGGATCTCTGTTGTCTGCTCGGAGACTGTTTCCGAGATCTCAGTCTTGGTGACCGTGA
>DHYN01000008.1:11313-19636 GCA_002414125.1 Ruminococcus sp. UBA5129
GCCCTCGCCTGAAATATCGAACGAAGCGATCGTGCCGCCTCTGACTTCTGTTGAGGACTGAGCTGCAAGCGTGAATTCCTCGCTGTCCTTTACCGCATATTCAGCCTTGTAATTGTCGAACGCGGTATCATCGTAGATATAGCCGCTGACCGTGATAGTACTGTCAGTGAGCTTTACATCAGCATTTGGATCAACAGTGATCTGCGGCGCTGTAAGGTCACGTCTGTCCGTTACGCTGACTGTCTTTGTAACGGTAACTGTATTTCCTGCAATGTCGGAGCACTCTGTCTTTATTTCAAGCTCGCCCTCTTTATCGCAGCTATAGATAACGCTTCCCTGATATGCACTTACAAGCTCGCCGTTTACAGTCGTGCGGACATAAGCGACCTCGGTGTTATCCGTAGCGCTCACCGAAATGAGTATCTCATCGCCTACGCTCGGATTCTCATCCGAAACAGTAAGTACTGCAACAGGGTCGATGTTGTCCTCGAACTTCTGATCGTTCATAGACTTCTCCGCAAAGAGAAGCTCGATGCTCGGGACGCTCCATGCACCCTGCTCATCGCGAACGGTGTACTTCTGGACATAGATCTTCTCAGGCTTGATCGAGGAAGGAACCTTGCCCTCCTGCCAATCTGAGTCGTCGATGCATTTCCACTCGAACCTTTCTTCGGCGATACCGCAGTTCTTGTGGCTGAGACCGTCAACATCCTGCGCCTCGAATGTAAGCTCTGTAAGGAACTTATTCGGGTCATCGGTCGAGTATATCTTTGAGCTGACGGAAGCTGTCGGAAGCGAATGAACATAGAGTCCGTTTGTCCACTCCACCTTGTTCGACCATTTCTGGTAAGGCTCGAGTGCAGTGTTTCCGTTTGTCGGGTCATCGCGGAGCTTTGACTGGATCTTGTACAGACCCGTTGCCTCAAGAGTACCGAGAGGCTTTTCCGAAACGAACACACCGCTCTTCCTTGAACTGTTCTCATAGATCGTTGAATCGAGATCGTATTCCCATACCTGATCACCGACAGGATCGTTCTCCCTGTCAACAAAGTAGTCCTCGTAAACGATCTCGTCCGATGTGGTAACTAAATTGTCGCTGATACTGTAATCAATGCCTCTGAGGTCATTGAGCATAAAGTTTCTGAGCATATCCTCGTTTTTCAGCACATCATACCAGTCCATATATACGCCGTCGGCGGACTTGAGGAGGAGGCTGTACTGATCCTTGGAGGCTGCCGTTCCGATACCGATAAAGTCGGTCCTTTTCTCGATGAGCGACTTTACTGCCGAGCCTACCGACTCCTCGTTGTTGAGGTCGAATACGCTCTGCTTGCTGAGGTTGAGGACATAATGCTTAGCGGAATCTCTCCACTTGAACTTGTCGAGCACATCACTCAGCTCACTGCCGTTTACAGTTGTCATCTTGATGTTGCTGAATGTGAAATATGACTGCTGACCGCATCCGTGACTGCTGTGACAGATGATAGGTCCGAAGCCCGTTCCCGTATCGGTATCGGGAAGAACGAAGTTGTCGATGAGAGGTTCATCGTTGATATATACCGAAAGTATCCTGTTGCTCGCAACTATCCTTACATTGTAGTTGTCGTAAACGTTTGCAACGGGTACGCTCAGGAGAACCGTTCCTGCGGACTGCATCGAACCGCTTACGCCGCCGTTGCGGAAGCTCTCGGCATCGAGGTCGTTGAACTGTACGAGCTTGAATCCGCCGTTTGTGAGGAGGATACAGTAGCCGTCCATCCTCTTGATGACTGTCGGCTCTTCCGACTCGTCCTCTGCGAGCTGTACCTCATCACGGATAGTAGTATTGAACAGGAATCCACCGCCCTCCATACTGTGCCAGTCAGTCTTGTCGCGAACCATGTCGAAAGAAAGTATCCTCTTAGCCTGTATGCCGTCATCGACAAAGAGCCAGTCACGAAGCGGCGCCCAGAAATAGCCGAGCATCTTGATCGAATCCTCCTCATACAAAATATGCTGAGGAAGCTTTTGTCCGTACGAGTCCTGATATTCATAGTGGTCGTACTCTTCCCACGCGAAGGTGTCCTTAGCGGTGAGGGTCGAGGTCGATACTGTTGAAAGGTTTACCGAGAACCCCTTGCTCTCAAGGTCCTTCTGTATCGAGGAAATGTTTCTGTTGAGCGTATCAATATCATTTATATCGGCATTTCCGACCGTTACTACGATATCGACATTCTTTGCCTTGCTCACGCCCGAATACGATTCTGGAGCTGTATTGAGCACCTCAACATCGGTAAGCTCAGCCTTTACATTGTCGGTAGTTCCGATCTTGTACGCATCATCGGAGATGAGTGACGGGATAGTGTCCTCGATCACCTCTGCTGCACAGAGACGGAAGCGGTAATTTCCGACAGAGTTTGCATAGAATGTTACCTTTGTCTCGTTGCCCGTGCTGAAAACGCGCTCAGTCTCGTCCGAGAAATCGCCGTCATTGTCGCTGTCGAAAAATACCGACCACACACGGCTTCCGATAGTGTCGCCGTCAAGCGAATAGGAGGTGTCCTCGAGAACGATCTCGGCTACTCCGTTTTCGTCTCTGATCGCCTTGTCGGACTCGATATAGAAGCCTGCAACGGGAGCGATGTCCTCAACGACCTCGATTATATCGTAGTAGCGGATGTCGTTGCCGTCCTTGTCCTTGCCTGTGATATTGACGCGATAGATACCCTGCTTGGTAATGATGAGGTTCTTCACGAGATTTGTCGAGGTGGACTCATCAATTTTTATGCAGTCCGCACCTGCTCCGTTATCTGCTGTAAACGACCAGCTCAGCGAATCGGTATCAATATCACCGATGCCGAAGCTCTCAGAAATATCGAGTGAGATGCGGCGGTTTTCCTTAACGGTGTCCTCAATGCCCTTGATCTCGAGATCGGGACCAAACTGAATGAGCGAGGTGCTCTTGTCCCTGATCTCATTTACGGTGAGGTTAGTTCCGTTGAACTCGACATTCTTCGCAACGATAGTACCGTTAAGGGTGAGATTCTTTGCATTGAGCTCTACAGTTCCCTCGGGAGCGTAGAGTATGCCGTTGATAGTCAGATCCGCGCCCTGAAGCGTGATATTGCCTTTCTCCGAATAGAGGAAGATCTCGCTGTTTTCGTCATTCTGAACGGCATTGTAGTTGATGCTGTTTTTGGCTCTGATGTAGCCCTTACCGGTGAACTTAGTCCTTTCGATGCGGAGCTTTCCCTTGGTATAGAGCGAGCCGTGGAGGTCGAACTCGGAAGCATTCATAACATGATCGCCTGAATAGACCGTGTTATAGTTCACACCGTTCCTGAGCTGATTCTTGTAATCGGGCTTGGCAGTCCTTGCATCGACAGTCTCACGGGCTGAGATATTGCCTGTCTTTTTATCGGCATTGAGCGACTTGTTTACATAGCAGGTATCTGTTCCGAGATAGGTGAAATCGTCTCCCGAAAAGATATTTCCGTTGAGGACTGCCTTATATGTATTAATCGTGACGTCCTCATCGGAGTATATCACATAATCTGTGTTGAGCGCAGCAGCAAACACCGATGCAGGAAGCGCCGACATGAGAAGCTGCGATGCTGTTGTCACGGAAAGTGCAGCCGATATTATCCTTGAAAATAACTTATGTTTCTGCATTTTTCTTTTCCTTTCGTGCAAGAATAAAAGATGCTCCTGCCGATGCAGCCGATGCCGCAAACAATACGACCATTACGGCAGGAAGTGCCGAACCGGTCTTAGGCGACGAGAGCGATGCATCATTTCCCGCACCTGTATTTGCGCTGTTTTTCACGCCGTAGCAGGTCTTGAATTCCTTGTTGACAACGTTTGAGGCAGGCTCCCAGATAACTGCCGCAGCAGCATCCGTGATGACATTGGTGATCTGCGGCTGATAATTCCAAAGCTCGTCATACACACTGTTCCAGTTTGCAAACAGCAGCGCCGAGGGCATGGGGTCTGCACCACTGAGCTTGCCGTAAGCAGATACCTTGTCGTTATTCTTCATAACAGCCTTCCAGTCCGAGGGGACGTCCTTATTCAGGAGCGCCTCGGAGGTGACATCGGCTTTTCCTGCCGAAAGGCTGAGCATATCGTCATCGCCGATCATCGGGTCGAGAAGTACTCTCACACCGATAGCATTGTCCGCACTGCACTGCAATACCTTGTACGATATTTCAAGCATGTCCTCATAGCCAACGGTGTAGCCCTCAGCGAATTTAAGCTTCTGTTCGATAACAACGTCTCCGAATCTCTGCGATGAAACATGGCACCTTTCAGCCACGTCATATTTCGGCTCAGAAACGTCCTCGCCCTGTCCGTAGATGTAGTTGTTCCCGTCAATACTGATCGTTGTGTAGCCCGAGTAGAAATTGCGGTAGGTAATGTTCTTGTCATTATCCGCATCATTCCCGAGCTGACCCTCAGTCGTATCGAGTCGGAACTTCAGGTATTCGAGCTGATCCTTGTCCTGCTCAACAGTAAGGCTTATGAAACCGTTCTGCAAAGAGGCATTCTTCTGCACTGCGTCGTTGTTGACAGCATACGCTATCACGCCGCCCGCAAGGGAGCATGCTGACAGTATGCCGAGCGCCGCAGCAGATGCTTTTTTTCTGTTCATACAGTTCCTTCTTTCTTGGGTATTTCTCCCGATTCGTTGGTTTATTCTTCCAAAGGGTATAGTGCTATAGTTTAAATTATAACATATCCAGAGCGTATATTCAATACACATTTATACAGAAATTCAAGTATAAAAAATTCACATTTTTCACAAAACCGTCACATATAAAAAGCGCCGCACAAAGCCTGTGCGACGCTGTATAAATTATTTTGCTGTTTCAGCAGCTTGAACATATCTTCTTAGGATCGCTATATCAAACGAGCTGATAACTCCGTCGCCGTCACAGTCGGCAGCCTCGGGATCATCTATCTTCACATCGCGTCCGAGTACCCACGAATCGAGTATCGAGATGTCAGGAGCGTTCTCTCTGCCGTCAAGGTTCACATCGTGGAGAATTATCTCAAGCGGATCCTCAGCTTCCTTTCTTATTATGATGTAGTTGATATTGATAGCCTTATCCTCTGAGCGGATGTTAATGGTAAGCTTTCCGTCAGCAACGGTCACTTTACCCGAAACGGCAGTGCCGTCCGTGGGACAGTTTGCTGCGATGACCGCCTGATCGTCCTGACCGTAATTTGCATATACAGTCGGATTCTTCGAGCACGACCACGGGTCGCTGAAACGCATCTCTACTGTGTACTTTCCGTTTGGGAGCGTAAATCCGTAATTAATATTACGCGCGATGTCGTTCTCGTACTGGTTTTTGGTGTAACGGTAGCTTGCTGTTTTATCGCGTCCGTCCGCGGTGTTAAACTCATCACACCAGGTATTCGCAGTATACAGACCGCCGCTCTTGGACGAGCCGTTGTATCTGTCCTCAGGGTCGTCAATGAGTCCCCAGTAAGCTCCTGTGACGGGGTCTGCGCCGTAAAGCTGCTCGGTAACGCTGTTGTAACAGCCGAGCTTATCGCGTCCCGAAAGAGTCTTTGTGTTATGGTCTCCGCAGTCAACAAAATATGCGATATTGCTGTCATAGTCGTAAAGAGGCTTCACAGCGGTCATATATATAAAATCGCATACCCTTGCGGAATCCTTGTCGTTTTCCGAATTGAAGATAACATCAAGAACATCGTAGTCCTCGCCGTCAGCGGTGATATGCTTCAGGCAGCGGTCGATGACATCCTGCGGGATAATGAGCTTCATCTCATAGACGTTTTCACTTCCGTCATAGTCGAGAGCTCCCGAGAAAAGCACGGTATTTCCGACACGGATGCGGATAGTCTTCCCGTTGTCAGCCTTGCGGAATTTCACAACGAGTATTGAGTATTCAGCCGTCTCATCGACAGCCATGCGGTACTTGAAATATCCTCCGCTCGTTGCATAGCGGTATGTGGAATCATCGGTAACGCCCTTTGAATCCCGCTCCTTCATGTTGTGGAGATTGTCGTTCTCGTACTGACCGTAGCCGGGCTGAACCGTATCAGTCACGACTACCTTTGCACGCGGCGTATCGTCTATGACCGTTCCGTTGCTGAGGAAGTTCCAGTATATACCGTATCTCTGCTGATACTGACGGTAATGCGGAGTAAACGTGAGATCTGCATTAGTGCCCGTGAGCTTGAATGTAAGCGAATCCGCATCCTTAACAAGATAGTCGTTTATATTCATCATGAACGAGCCGACCGACTGACCCTCCTTTGAAAGTGTGATATTCTCGCTGGGAGCTATAGCCTCTTTCGGTATAGTTACCCACATTCCCGTAGAGCCTGTCACCATATCCTGCTTTCCAAGCTCCGCACTAAGCACGATCGGACCGTATTTAAAGCCGTACACCGAACTCTTGTCGGGAAGAGCATAAGCCTTGACCTCCTCGGGCAGCGTGAGCTCGATCTTGTCACCTGACTTGAATTCGCCGCTGACCTGAGCATACTCATCTATCGTCTTATAGGAATACTTCTCACCGTTGAGCTTGATCGTGACCGCAGAGGCTTTCCACTCGGGCAGTCTGAATCTGAGGTCAAGCGCACCGCTTCCCTCTATCGTAAACAGCGCCGTATTTCCGTCGGGAACAGAGCTCTCCTGCGTTATCTTCACGTTCAGATCGCTCCAGTTGAGCACCGAGCTCTGATAAAGATTGACATAAAGTGTGTTTCCCTTGTGCATATAAATGGTATCGCCGAGCTTTGTAAAGCTCTCCATTCCGCTTCCTGTACAGCACCAGAAGTGGTCGAATGCCGAGCTGTAGACCTTGAAATAGCCTGTTGCCATAGGCTGAAAATATGTAGTCATACCTGTTTCGGGATTCTGCGAGGAGAGTATCGAATTGTAGTACGTTCCCTCGTAGAAATCCATATATTTGCTGTCGCCTGTTATCTTGTAGAGCTCGCGGCTGAGCTTGAGCATGTTATAGGAATTACACGTCTCGCAGTTGCAGTTTGTACGTTCGGCATCGAGGATATTGTCCATACCGAAGTGTTCCCACTCACTGTTTCCGCCTGTGATATATGTATGGTTGTTGATGACCATATCCCAGAAAGCCTCTGCGTACAGGAGATAACGCGATGCATCGACCTTTTCTCCGTTAACGGTCTTTCCGTCGAGAACCGTATACCTCTTGAGCGCGCCTATGAACTTCGGGATCGTGGTATTGGCGTGCTTGCCGTTGAGGACGTTTGCTCCTCCCTTGAGGACTGCCTCGTGGAGCGCTGTCTCGTCAAAATAATGCGCGGCTACAGCGTGAGCGTCCTTGCCCGTAATGAGATAGAGATCGTACATACAGTCGTTCATTCCGCCGTACTCGATCGAAAGAACGGTACGCTGCTTGTTTGCATCCCACTTGCTGCATCTGTTGTAGACCCAGTCGCCGAGCGCCGAACCGAGCTCCTTAGCCGTATCATAGCCTGTCGCATTATAGACATCAACGATTCCCGCGATGAGCTTATGCATCGTGTACCACGGTACCCACGCATCATCAAAGATATTCGCCTTGCCCTGCTCAACGTTATCGAACTGCACCTCGACATTACTGCTGTTCGGATGACCGGCAGCCCATATATAGCCGGGCTGACCCTTGGAATTCTTCTGACACTCACGCATACCGTCAATGAGGGTCTTGATGTTTGAGAGGACCTTGCTACGCTGTGCATCCGTAAGTTTCGGGCTCTGATACGCCTGAGCGAGCGCCGAAAGGTAATGACCGATCGCGTGACCTGCGATGTTGGTGTTCTCCCAGCCGCCGTACTTTTTCGCTCCGTTAGTATTCAGACCTGCATTCTCACGGAAGCCTGCAAGGAGTCTTTCCATATCGAACGAGAGCAGATACTCCATTTCCTTGTCGAACGCATTTGAGCAGTAGGGATCGGTAACAGTGACGTCAGAGAGGGAAAAGTCCTGTATACCGAGGTTTGCGGCATCTGCCGAGACAGGCTTCACGGCATGATCTGTCGGTATAAGAGCGGAAACTCCGCAGATCATCGACAGGGAAAGCGCTGCCGAAAGCACTTTCCTTAACAGACCCTTTTTCATAATAATTGACCGCCTTTCAATGTTTTTTCAATATTATAGCACATGGTTAGAAAGAAATCAATACTTTTAGTGGATTTTTTATATATTTCTCTCAATTTGTGAATAAACAATTAATATGACGGGCATTTACTTCTATAATACCGAGACGGTATCGGAATTCGTTTTCCTTACTTGTGCCAAAAGATGCATTCGTTGCGATCCTTCAAAATTGGCTGAACCCCCTTTTAG
>DHYN01000008.1:19694-23516 GCA_002414125.1 Ruminococcus sp. UBA5129
TCCCGATACCGCCTCGATATTATATACATAGAAGTAAATACTGTCTCCATAATTGCACGGCATCAGCACAGCGGCGCGAAAATTCTCAGAACTCCGTCAAGAACCTTATGCAGGAAGCTGTTTTTCATGTCAGACAGACAGCGTTCCCTGCATTTGGCGAGGGTCTCCTCATAATCACGCTTAACATCGGCGATGACGGACGATCTATAGAAAACGGAATTGCATTCGTAATGCAGAAACAAACTGCGATAATCGAGATTCACAGTACCAACGCAGGCTATCCTGTCGTCCGTAACGCAAGCCTTTGCGTGAACAAATCCCGGTGAATACTCGTATATCTTTACGCCTGCTTCAAGCAGCGGACGATAATAGCTCCTTGAAAGCCGAAATATAAGCTTTTTGTCGGGTATCCCCGGCATAATGATCCTTACGTCAACGCCGCGCCGTGCCGCATGAATAAGAGCTTCGGTGAGCGTGTCGCTCAAAATGAGATACGGCGTGTAAAACCAGATATAATCCTCGGACTGTGCGAGAAGCTCGCTGTATAAAATGTTGCTTGCGGCTTCTTCGTTTGCAGGATTGTCATAATACGACATAACATAGCCGTTTTCAGACTTGTTAGTGTATTCAATGTTTAAACAGTCGGGCGAGAGCTTGTCCTTTGCAAACGCGTTCCAGAATTCAAAAAACATATATGTATGACTGCGCACTGCTGCTCCCGTGATCTTGAAGCCAATATCCTTCCAATGACCGAAACGGGAGCATTTGTTGATATACTCGTCGGAAATATTGATCCCGCCTGAAAAAGCGATTTTCCCGTCGATCACCATGATCTTGCGGTGGTCGCGGTTGTTGAGCTGTCCGCTGATGTAAAGCAGAGGATTGAACGAAATGCACTTGATCCCTGCGTCGGTAAGCTTCTTGACATCCTTTTTGGAAAAGGTCGCAATACTTCCGACATCATCGTAGATCACTCTGACATCAACTCCCTGTGCCGCCTTTCGGGCAAGAATGTCGGTCACTGCTCCCCAGAACTCTCCGTCCATAATTATGAAATACTCAATGAAGATGAATCTCTGCGCTTTTTCAAGCTCCGCTTTCATCGCCTCGAACATATTCTCGCCGAGCGGATAATACTCCGTTTCACCGTTTTTGCATACGTCAAATCCGGTTATATCCGAGATATAACCGAGTGTCTGAGCCGTTCGTCTATCAGTTTCGGCTATCTCCGAAAGCTCAATTCCGCTTACCTTAGGAGAGACCTCAGATCTGACCCTTTCGATCCGTCTTTTCAGCTTTCTTCCTGTGCTTTTATTTCCAAAAAACAGATACAGAACTGCTCCGAGAAGCAGAAGAAGGATCATCGTCATCAGCCAAAGAATCTTATACGATCCCTCATCGCGTTTGTTGATGATAAAAAGTGTGAAAAGAAAAGAAAGAACAGCGAGGATTATAGTTATCGGAACAGCCATTCTGCTAAGCAGACCGAGCAGCAGACAATACCACAAAACCTGTATCGACAGTGCAGGAATAATTGCAATGATCCTTGCAATTATTCGTTTCATATTCATTATTCGTTTCATGTTTATCTCTCCCTTCATCAACCCTCATTATCACGTCTTTTGCGAGCTGTATCGGTTATTCCGATAAGCATTTGATAACGGAAGCAGTCCTCCGTATGATCGTTTATTATCCCGCACGCCTGCAAATGGGAATAGACCGTGACAGAACCCATATACTTCAAACCGCGCTTTTTCAGATCGCCGCTGATCCTATCGGAAAGACCGTTTTTCGCAGGGATGTCCCCTTTCTGATGACCCATATACAAGTATGTTTTACCGTTGGTGAAGCTCCATATGTATTCGCTGAACGAGCCGAATTCCTCACATATTCTCTGAAAGCAGCACGCGTTGTGGATAACAGCCTCGACCTTTCTGCGCGAGCGTATCATTCCCGGGACTTCAAGAATGCGCTGAATATCCTCCTCGGTAAAAGCAGCGACCTTATTGAAGTCAAAGCCTGCAAAGCACTCACGGAATATCTCACGCTTCTGTATCATCATATTCCAGTTGAGTCCGCACTGCATGACCTCCATCATCAGAAACTCGAACTGCTTTATATCATCGTGAACGGGTACTCCCCATTCCTCATCGTGATAGCGGAGCATTTTCTCGCTGCCCTCACACCACGGACATCTTATAGTATTGTCATTCATAAAAAATCACCTTAATTCAAATATTATCACCTTAACTCAGACTTTCTTTGTCAGATCCTTCACCCATTTGTATTTCACATAATGCTTGTACACAACGGGAAGCTTGACGATCTCATCAAGATTCAGCAGGAAAAATACCCAGAGCACAGGCAGCTTCAGCACAAACGCCGCCAATGCTCCCACAGGAACGATAAAGCACCACATCGTCACCGTATCGCAGATAAATCCGAATCTCGTATCGCCGCCTGCACAGAAAATTCCCGAAATAACTACGCTGTTCATCGACCTGCCGACCATGTAGTAAACGCACATCAGCAGCATGATCTGCAAATAATGGGATGCAGTATCGGTAAGATCAACCATGCGGACGATGATCGGAGAAGCCGCAGCGATCACGATACCAGACAGGATGCCGCTTCCAAGTCCGAGACGGCAAAGCTTTGAACCGTACTGCCTGCCGCGTTCAAGCTCGCCTGCGCCAAGCTCGTTGCCGACAAGTATCGTTCCGCCCGATGCAAGAGCAAAGCAGAAGCAGGAAATGAGGTCCTTGACAACGGCAACGATCGAATTTGCGGCAACAGCATCCGAACCGAGATGTCCCATTATCACGCTTATCATTGTAAACCCGATCCCCCAACTGAGCTGATTTGCCAATATGGGCGACGTGTATTTCACATAGTCGCTTTTCAATTGCTTCGGAACGGAAAACAGTCTTTTTATCCTGAACCGAACCTCTCCCCTTTTGATTTGGATCACTATGCTTGCGGTCAATGCAACTGCGTATGAGATAGTCGTTGCAAGCGCTGCACCTGCGGCTTCCATTTTCGGAGCTCCGAACAAACCGTAAATAAAAACTGCGTTCAATGCGATATTAACAAATACCATTATCGAGCTTATTACCGTAACAGGCTTCACGAGCATGGTGTTCTTCATGATAGTTTCAATGATGAGCAGGAAGCTCAGAAAAATGTAAGAGAAGCTTGCGACGCGCAGATATTCAGCGCCATAGGCGATTATTGCAGGCTCAGAGGTGAACAGCTTCATCACCGCAGACGGCGCAAGAAAATTCACCAAAAAGAATACGGCGGAGATCGGTACTGCAAGCTTTATGCAGAATATGTACAGATCCTCGATGGATTTTTTGTCGCCCTTTCCCCAGAATTGTGCGGCAAACATACTTGCTCCGCCCGTTATGGCGAAGTTGAAGAGCTGTAACACAAATGCCACCTGCGAGGCAAGAGATACTGCGGACATAGCATCCTGATCGAGAGAAACGAGCATGACCGCATCGGCAACAGGTACAAGTGCAATGAGAAAATTTTGTATTGTAATAGGTATCACAATCCGTATGAGTTTATGTCTAAATGAATCGTTTTCCACAAAAAACATCCTTTCTGTTTCTCGAAAAATGTCGGCGAGACCGATTCGTGCCGAGAGCTGTACTTCCTTAAGTATAGCACAATGTCAGTGAACTTTCAAGTATTTTATATTCACTGAAACTGCATTTGCTTTTTATTCAATATTCTGACAGTATCAAGGTCTTTGTTCTCAAATCTTTTGCCAAGAGGTATATTCTTTGCCCTCCCTCCAAAAATCCCTTTATCCCC
>DHYN01000008.1:23564-25253 GCA_002414125.1 Ruminococcus sp. UBA5129
GCCTCCCGATACCGCCTCGATATTGCATAAAAGGTAAATGCGGTTCTTGTTCATTTTCCGTTCGCAGGATTGTCAAGAACCCTGCGTTCCTCAGAGAAGCGTGAACCGTGGCAGGCGCAATCCCACGAATGCTCGGCAGAATTCCAATGCAGTGCACATCCCAGATGCGGACAGCGTCTGCGTGAAAAGGACACAAGATTCACAGCAGCTTCCAGACTGTTGACAAATAACTGCGGCTTGAGGATGCTCCTTGACGGACTGAATATGTCCGCATATTCGTTTTTCTTCTCCTGCACCATATCGGAGAGCAGCATTGCCGAAAGCATTGCACCTGTCATCCCCCATTTGTTGAAGCCTGCCGCCGTGAAAAGCTGTGCAGTCCGACTTGAATAATGTCCGATATACGGCATATCATCCAAGCTCATACAGTCCTGCGCTGCCCAGTGACAAACCTCCCTTGCAGCAGGATAATACCGCTGTGCGAAATTGCGAAGCTCCATCCAGTTTCCGCCTTTTTTTCCGGTACGATGACCACCGCCTCCAAGCAAAAGGAGATCCTTGTAATTTCGGAACGACAGCCCTGTTCTGTTCTCGTCAACATACATCCCGTCTAAAGTCCGCGCATTTTTGAGCGCAAGCACATACGAACGATGCTGATAGAGCTTGAGAAAATAGCTTCCGTGCTTGTTGATAAACGGAAAATGCGTTGTGACGATCACCGTTTTCGCAGTAATGCTTCCTTGATCCGTGACCGCCGTATTTCCGCGCATTTCCTTTACGAACGTATTTTCATATACAGGGAGTCCCTCCGCTGCGGCGCAGATGAATTTCAGCGGATGAAACTGTGCCTGATCCGGAAACATCACCGCTCCTGCTGTTTGGATCGGCAGTGCCGTATTCTCACAAAATTGCGCAGTGAAGCCGATTTTCGCAAGCGCTGACATCTCCTGTTCAAGCGCTCCCCTGTCGTCAATGGAATAGACATAGTTGTTTTTGCGTTCATAATCGCAGTCGATCTTTTTGCAAAGCCCGGCATATTTCTCAAGGGCACAGCGATTGGCATGCAGGTATTTCTGTGACGTTTCAAGCCCCTCGTTTTTGAGGAGCTTGTGATAGATCAGTCCGTGCTGAAATGTGATCTTCGCCGTAGTATATCCTGTTGTACCGCTGCAAATGCGCCGTTTTTCCGCAAGAATACAGTCCACACCGCTTTGTTTCAGAAAATAAGCCGTAAGGATCCCCGCAATACCGCCGCCAATTATGAGAACATCGGTTTTCACATCGCCGTTCAGCTTTGGAAAGGACGGAAGCTGTACATTTTTCTGCCAAATTGATCCCATTGTTCCTTATAGATCCTGCAAATCCGCAGCAGTCAGATCGTTTTCAGCATTATCCCTTGCAAGGTCGTTGTCGATCACCGCATAAGCATCGGAGATCGGCTTTTCCTGCGTGAAAGGCTTGGTATGATAAACCTTCTGTGCAGGCGGCTGAGTACCTGCAATAATGGGGTTGGCATGATCCTTTCCATGCTTTGCTTTCCCTTGTATTTCGGGAACTGCGGCTGCTGTATTCTTTCGTTGTGTGTGCGTCCATTCGGGACGAGCCATTCCTTGCTTTGCCATATTTATCACCTCGAATGTAGTATGTGAGCTATTTTATGTTTTATGTATATCGCAGCAAAAATCCCCT
>DHYN01000008.1:25401-31221 GCA_002414125.1 Ruminococcus sp. UBA5129
TCCAGCTGAGCTACAAGCACATGTCCTTAAGACTTAAATATTATAGCACATTATTCAAGTGTTGTCAAGAGCAATCGGACACGATATGTCAAAATTGTATGTATTGCCAAAATTTCAACATCTCATGCGATTCTAAATGTACTAAGTTGTACATTTTTGTAAAAATTAGCTTTTTGACTTGACATTTGATGCGCGTTTTGATATAATAGATGTGTTGTGAGACATTAGCTCAGTCGGTAGAGCATACGCCTTTTAAGCGTAGGGTCGAGGGTTCAAATCCCTCATGTCTCACCATGGATCAAAAGCTTGTATTTTGTGAAAATCACTAAATACAAGCTTTTTTCTTTGTTTTCAAGCAGTTGTCCTGTGGCTCAAAATATGCATAAAACGTTCGGATTTCCAAATAGATCACACGAATCAATATGTTCTGAACATTGCTGCCTCCATTGAGTCGGACTCACGCAATAGAAGGAGAAATATTACCGCGTTCACAGCGGTTGCCCCATGAATCGATCAGTGTATCACCTTGGTAGACGCAGATTATCTCACAGTTATTGGAGCATCTTCCGCAAGATGCTTCTCTGATACGGAATTCCATGTTCTCAATAGCAAAATCAAAATCCTTACGGATACTGCTGTTTTTAGCAAGAATAGCAGCGCCGATCGCTCCCATGAGATGACCGTTCGGATCAACCGTCACCTTGCAGCCCAGCGACTTTTCAAATGCCGCCACGACTCCGCGGTTCTTGCTCACGCCGCCCTGAAAGACTACAGGAGAAACGATGCGCTTGCCCTTGCCGACGTTGTTTAGATAATTCGCCACAACTGCGTTGCATACTCCTGCGATAATATCTTCTTTCAAGTACCCCATCTGAATCTTATGAACAAGGTCGGATTCTGCGAAAACCGTACATCTTGCGGCGATAGACGCAGGATGCTCAGATTTTAGTGCAATATCGCCTATATCCTCAATTTCTATTCCCAAGCGTTTTGCCTGACTGGACAGAAATGCGCCCGTTCCGGCTGCGCACAGCGTATTCATGGCATAATCTACTGCAATTCCGTTTTCTAAAAGAATGATCTTGGAATCCTGACCACCAATTTCGAGGATGGTGCGCACATCGGGATAAAACGCAGTTGTCCCCACTGCATGAGCTGTGATCTCGTTCTTTACCATAGTGGCGCCGAGAATAGAGCCGACAAGCTTACGGGCACTGCCTGTAGTACCTGTCCCCACGATCTTGTACTTTTCTTTATCAAACTGTTCTTCCAAAATTCGGACAAGCTTTTTTACGGCGTCGATAGGTGCGCCCTCTGTCCAGATATATGCACTGCTCAAAATGTGATTTTCATTATCAATAATAACTCCCTTTGTAGAGATCGACCCTACGTCGATCCCCATATATGCGTGTTCCATTACCGTACAACCTTCTTTCGCATAGAAATCATATCGTAAAATGCCTCAAGCCGTGTCATGAGTCCTACATCGCTTGTCTGTGCATCATAGGTCAGATACAAGACAGGTATCTTATAATCGGCACTGATATTTTGCAGAACCGGCATGACATCGATCTCCGGTGTGCAGTTAGCGGATTTGATATGGATAATACCATCGAATCCTCGTTCTGCATAATCCTTCGCACTCCGGATATTAGCGGTGGAAGTCGGACCCATCTGATAGGTGCAGAACTCCTTGACGCTTACATTAAGGTTTTTCTCTCCGGGATAGTGGAGAAACATATTGGAAACATTCATCCAACGGTGGATCTCTACGCCCATCTGCGCCAATTTCAGCTCCACATCAAAATTTGAAAACTGATCCATTGCGGTATAGAATTCTCCGACAATTCCGACACGCAGCGGTTGAGACGGCTTGGAGACCGGCAGCTCCGCAAATGTCTGTCTGATCTTTTTATGTGCCTGCTCAATTTCGTCCACGGTATTTGCAGCGTACATTTCCGCAATAAATGCCTCATACGCCTTTTTGAACGAACCTTTCCGTATTTCAAATCCGCAATTCTGATAATACTCGGATGTGACTTCGTCTATGTACTCTGCCATTTTCACACTCTCAAGCAAGACCTTCAGTACCTTCCTGAATTTAAGATGTGGATTAAAATCCTTTGCTGCCTTGAACAGATCCTTCATTCTGCCTGTGTCATATCTTGAAAGATTGATAAATTGAAAATCATATCCAAGATCCCGAAGGATCTGCTCCTGAAGCTCGCCATAATAGCCGAGCTTGCATATTCCGTACACCATAACCAGTGTATCAGCTCCGGCTTCAAGCGCCTCGATCATGTTGCCAAGCAGCGTCTTAAATGGTGTGCATACAAAATCAGGACTGTATTTTGAGCCGATCTCCATTGTCTTGTGAGTCAGCCGAGGCGGTAGAATACATTTAACATCCATTCCGTTTTCAAGCACATAGCGGATCGGTGCGTTGTAGTCGGCGTAACGTGGAAAAGCGACTTTCCTTACGATAGTTTTTTTCTTTGCCATCACAACATCCCTCTTTTAAAGCGTATAATATCGAGAAAGCTTTCCAGCCTTGTTTCCATACCTGCAGTACCGTTCTGACCATCCATAACGAGATTCAGCATCGGCAGTCCATCAATGCGCCGCAGCATCAACTCATTGACCATTGCGTCCGGTCCACAAGGAAATGCAGTAAGAAAAATGATGCCATCAATTTTATCCCGATACATGGTGATACCGCCTAAAATCTCACGACTGAGCTGCCATTTACAAGTAGGCGACAGCTCAATACTGCGTTTCATTGCAGCATTACTGTCAACAATACCTGCTTCGATGGGCAACACATCATTCTTTTCCAAAAAATCCGTGATAGGTTTTCCGATATAAGCGTCACGAATCAGATAATCATGTCCTGCTATAAGGATTTTCAGTCCATCCTTATCAAGCAGATCTTTTTGTACCTTGAGTTTCTCTTTCCACATACGCTGATCTGCTATTTTTGCTGTCTTATAAGCGCTTAATGTACTTTTGGCAGAGCAGCCAAGCGATTGTCCGAGCGACAAATAGGCTTTTAGTTCGCTTTCCCCATTGAGCACATCAATATTGCAGGTCAGAAATTTCTGACCGCTGCTTCTGAATACGTTTTTCGCCATGTCATACATCGCATGAAAGCGAGAGCACATATCCCTGTTTCTTCCAAAATTGCAGTACCTTGGAATAAATATGTAATCACACTTTCCGATCAGTTCACTGACGTGTCCGAAATACAGCTTCAGCGACAAACACGCTTCGTCAATAGTCAGCGACATTCCTTGCTCGGCAATGCGGTATGTTGTCGGCTCGCTTACTCGAATATCAGCTCCCAGTTTTGTAAAAAAAGTTTTCCAGAGCGTCTCACAGCGATAATAGAGCATTCCTCTGGGTATCCCGATTGTTGTTGATCTCATGAAATATCAACTCCTTGCTATTAGACCTGTTCAATAACCTCCAAAATGCTGCCTGACTTGTCTTTTTGGCATCATACTTTGCCCGTTTTCCATATACGTATACAAGGGTACATTTTGCTCCGTTTCCGACAACTCGCTTCAAACGCTGTTAATAAGAATTGTCCTCCTGTGATATGATCTATTATCAGACAAACCTATGTCTCTGCTTCAAGTCTTTTACGGATTCCCCTGATACAATCAGCCAGTGTTTTTTCTGCAAGAGCACGGGCAAAAGCATCTTCCAGCTCCGCAAACATTCCGTTCAGAACCGGCTTAATATGATATCCGACAATACATTTGTCATTGGAATTCTTATGCAGATCAAAAAGGCAGGGATGTTCTGTTTTGTTCACAGCTTGATAAATCTGAAGAAGCGTCAGATCCTCGGGTTTTGGCTTTAATACAAATCCGCTGACACCCCGACGGCTTTCAGTGATACCATTTTTCTTGAGCAAGCCGATTATTTTACGAATATAGCTGGCATTTGTCCCGACACTTCCGGCAATCTTCTCGGATGTGAGCGGTTCCTCCGACTCGGAAATCAAGATCAGTGCATGGATCGCTGAAGAAAATTTATTGTCCATCAGTTCTTCACCTCACAAGTTACGATATATTCTATCGAAGCATCTGTTTCTTCGCATTTAGAAAGCGGAACTCGATCGGAATTCCAAAAGCCCCATCTGATGCTTTCGGAAATTTCTCCAACCTTTGCTTATCCTCTGCAAGAATAGGTTTCCAATTGAATGTTCTCACACTTGTCCTTTTGCGAATCAAGTCTTTTACCAAAGCACCCACGACAATGCTCCCTTTGATTAGTATAAGTATCTGATACAAGTACATTATAAACGAAAAAGCCTCATTTGTCAATAGGCAAAGAGAAGTTTGCAAAAAAAATAACCGGGTGACCCCGGTTATCAATCCTTAAGACGATGATATCTTTCTTTGGTTGTCGAGCAGTCTTGGGTTTTATTTATCTCTCTGCGCCGCCGGCAATAACTCGCTGTTTCATTCTATCACCCATTATAAAATATCAATATATTCGCCGTTAAGCGCTTTGTTCATGCTTCTGACAGCACAGAACTTACCGCACATGGAGCAGCTATCCTCATGTTCCGGCGCACGGCTGTCACGAATCGCCTTTGCGGTTTCGGGATCAATGGAGCATTCCCACTGCTTTTCCCAATCAAAGGTCCTTCTTGCATCCGCCATGGCATCGTCAATATCCCTTGCGTGCGGCACCTTCTTTGCAATATCTGCCGAATGAGCCGCTATTTTTGAAGCGATGATACCTTGCTTGACATCCTCAACATTTGGAAGGGCGAGGTGTTCTGCGGGCGTGACATAGCATAGGAATGCCGCACCTGATGCAGCGGCGATAGCGCCTCCGATAGCAGAGGTAATGTGATCATATCCCGGAGCAATATCGGTAACGATTGGACCGAGCACATAGAAAGGCGCACCCATACAAATGGTTTGCTGCAGCTTCATATTCGCCTCGATCTGATCTATAGGCATATGTCCGGGACCTTCAACCATCACCTGAACATCCTTCTCCCAAGCTCGCTTGGTCAGCTCACCAAGACGAACAAGCTCTTCGATCTGACAGACGTCGCTGCCGTCGGCAAGAGTNNAGCCGGGACGGCAGGCGTCACCGAGAGATATAGTTACATCGTATTCACGGCATATATCAAGGATCTCATCAAAATATTCATAGAAGGGATTTTCCTCTCCGGTCATACTCATCCATGCAAAGACCAGAGAGCCGCCGCGGGAAACGATGTTCATTTTTCTCTTGTGTTTCTTGATCTGCTCGATCGTCTTGCGAGTAATGCCGCAATGGAGAGTGACGAAGTCTACACCATCCTCAGCGTGAAGACGGACAACGTCAATAAAATCCTTGGCAGTGAGGGTCGCAAGGTCTCTCTGATAATGAATGACACTGTCATAAACGGGAACAGTACCGATCATGGCAGGACACTCGCTTGTGAGCTTTCTACGGAATGGCTGAGTGTTGCCGTGGCTGGACAGATCCATAATGGCGTCCGCCCCCATATTGACCGCCGCAATGACCTTCTGCATTTCGATATCATAGTCCTTGCAATCGCGGGATACGCCAAGATTTACATTGATCTTGGTGCGCAGCATAGAGCCGACGCCGTTCGGGTCAATACAAGTATGCAGTTTGTTGGCGCAGATCGCAACCTGTCCTTTGGCTACAAGCTCACGGATCTCTTCCTCTGTCCTGTATTCTTTCTTGGCAACAGCTTTCATTTCGGGAGTGATGACGCCTTGTCTTGCGGCATCCATTTGGGTTGTATAGTTTTTCATATTTATAGTTCCTTTCAAACGCTCCTCT
>DHYN01000008.1:31273-35618 GCA_002414125.1 Ruminococcus sp. UBA5129
GATCCTTTGCCTAAATCCAGCATCGCGGCAAGAGCTCCGGAAATATAGTCCTTTGCTCTTCTAACCGATTCGGCAAGCGTGTGACCTTTGGCAAGATTTGCAGCTATCGCGCTTGAAAGCGTACAACCTGTTCCGTGAGTGTTGGAATTATCAATGCGCTTGCCCTCAAACCAGTGATATTCGCCGTTTGCGTATAAAAGGTCGTTGGCATCGTTGACGCGGTGTCCGCCTTTTAAAAGCACGGCACAACTGTAATTATCACCGATCTGTTTAGCTGCTGTAAGCATGTCCTCTTTCGATTCAATCTCAAGTCCCGAAAGCACCTGCGCTTCCGGTATATTCGGCGTAATGAGATCTGCTATTGGCAGAAGCTCGCTAATCAACGTCTTTACTGCATCGGTTTTCATAAGCGATGATCCGCTGGTTGCTGCCATAACGGGATCCACTACCACATTTTTTGCCTTATGGTATCGGAGTCTTTCCGAAATTACACGGATCAGCTCACCGGAAGATACCATACCGATCTTGACCGCATCAGGGAAAATATCCTCAAATACTGCGTCTATCTGCTGCGCCAAAAATTCAGGAGTTGATTCCTGAATTGCTCTTACGCCGATCGTGTTCTGCGCTGTCAGCGCGGTGATCGCACTCATAGCATAAACGCCATTCATTGTCATCGTTTTTATATCCGCTTGAATGCCGGCGCCTCCGCAGGAATCACTGCCTGCAATCGATAATGCCGTTCTCATTGTTTTTACTCCTTTTTCAATCGGATCGCTTTCAGTTCGATTGCCGCCTGCTTCGGATCGTCCGCTTTCATAATGGCAGATACTACGCAGATACCGGCGATCGGGATTCCCACAAGAATATCAATGTTATTTTTATTAAGTCCGCCAATGGCATTGACAGGAATGGGAACGGCATTGCAAATATCTCTCAGCGTGTCGATAGATGTAAGTACGGTTTTCACCTTTGTGGTAGTAGGATAGATCGCGCCTACTCCGAGATAATCGGCACCTTGGCTATAGGCTTCTTTCGCCCACGGAACAGTCTTAGCCGTTGCACCGACTATTTTATGATCTCCCATCAACCTGCGGGCTGTGGCAACAGGCATATCGGCTTGCCCCACATGAACGCCCTCGGCGTCAATGGCAAGCGCCACATCTACACGATCATCAATGATCAACGGCACATCGTAACGATTGGCGATAGCGTGAACCTTTTTTGCCAGGTCAATATATTCAAGGGTACTTTTTTCCTTTTCACGAAGCTGAAGGAGTGTTGTACCGCCTTGTAGCGCCTGCTCTACACGGTACAGGAATTCTTCCTCGCTATAGTTCGTACTGTCAGTTATAAAATATAAACTTGGATCAAACTTTTTCATTATATTTCCCTCACACATACAGATAGTCATTCAGAACCGGTTGCAGACCTTCATTTGCAATGTCCTGATACATCTTGTCAAGACTGCGGTTATCGTCGATCTCAAACTGTTCATCCCCCTGAGCTTCATCCGATTCTTTGCCCGTGTATTTGCTTTCGTGATCGCCGATCCCTGTGGACACACCTGCCGAGACCTTGGTTGCAGCAATTTTCACAATTCCGTTGCGGAATTCGGCGCTCTCTCTTGAGGATACCGTGATACCGACAAACGGCAGGAAAATACGGTAAGCGCAGAGAACTTGACAAAGCTGCTTTTCATGAACATTCAGAGGATTGATCTTATCGTTGTTAATGATCGGTCTGAGTCTCGGGCATGACAGCGACATCTCGGCGTGGGGATACTTTCTCTGTAGGTAGTAAACGTGCAGGGCGCTTGCCAGTGCATCCTTACGGAAATCAGACAGTCCGAGCAGCGCCGAAAAAGCTACGCCGCGCATGCCGCCCATCAGCGCACGTTCCTGTGCGTCAAAGCGGTAAGGCCATACTCGTTTGTGTCCGAGCAGGTGCAGAGTTTCGTATTTTTCGGTATCATAGGTTTCCTGAAAAACGGTCACATAGTCCGCACCGCATTCGTGGAGATACTTGTATTCATCGGTATTGACGGGATAGATCTCAAGACCGACCATACGGAAATACTTTCTCGCCAGCTTACAAGCTTCACCGATGTATTCCACATTACTCTGAGTACGGCTCTCGCCTGTGAGTATGAGGATCTCCTCCATACCGCTGTCAGCAATAACCCTCATCTCTTTTTCGATCTGTTCCATGGAAAGCTTCATACGGTTAATATGGTTATAGCAGTTAAATCCGCAGTAAACACAGTAATTTTCACAGTAGTTGGCTATGTACAAGGGAGTAAAGAGGTACACTGTGTTACCGAAATGCTTGCTTGTTTCAATCCTTGCCCTCTGCGCCATCTGTTCAAGAAACGGCTCTGCCGCAGGAGAAAGGAGCGCCTTAAAGTCCTCGATGGAGCAGGTTTCATGTTCTAAAGCCGACTGTACATCGGATGCAGTATATTTTAAATAATCGTATGAGTTCATATGCTCCATAACACTTGCACACACATCCGATTCAATGATCTCCATCCCCGACAGATACTCCATATGGTTCTTTCGGGAGGACGGATCTGTTTCAAGGCGATGTTTCTTTTCAAGTGCTTCCGGAGATAAATACTCTGAATCTACAAAAAAATGATTTTCCATACAGCCGCCCCTTAATCACGAAGAAATCCTGTCAGAGGATCGGAAGCCGATGCTCCGCGGGTAAGAACTCTTCCAAGACCTGCAAGGTATGCCTTACGACCGGCTTCAATAGCGCTCTTGAAGGCAGAAGCCATCATAGGAAGATCGCCTGCGGTAGCGAGTGCAGTATTCGCCATAATAGCGGCAGCGCCCATCTCCATTNNCTGCGAAGGTCTGCCGATACCGGCGTCTACGATAATGGGCAGGTCGACTTCATCAATCAGAATTTGAATAAAATCACGGGTCGCAAGTCCTTTATTAGAACCAATAGGAGATGCAAGCGGCATTACGCTTGCCGCACCTGCATTCACAAGATCTCTTGCAGCATTGAGATCGGGATACATATAGGGCATGACAACAAAGCCTTCCTTAGCAAGGATCTCGGTTGCCTTGATCGTTTCTTGATTGTCGGGAAGCAGATACTTGGAATCTCTCATAATTTCGATCTTTACGAAGCTGCCGCAGCCAAGCTCTCTTGCAAGACGGGCGATACGGACTGCTTCCTCGGCATTTCTTGCTCCGCTTGTATTGGGAAGTAAGGTGATACCTTCGGGGATATGATCGAGGATGCTTTCTTGTTCCTTAGTGTTTGCACGGCGGACAGCAAGGGTGATGATCTCTGCACCTGCATCCTGTACTGCCGCTTCAATGAGCTTCATAGAATATTTACCAGAGCCGAGAATAAAACGAGAATTAAACTCATGTCCGCCAATTATCAGTTTATCATTGTTCATTTATTTTTCCTTCTTTCATTAAGAACTTGTTCTAAGTTTCAAATTGTTCTGCCAATATTCTTAATACCGTATGTGCCTGATGTGCGGCACATAGCATTACGCGGGAGGCAACAAGGCTTCCTGCCTCTTCCACATCGCTTGCCCCGTCGCCGCAGATATAAAATCGCTTCGATACTCTGCGTGTTTGAATTGTATTTGCACTGCCTATCCCAGCCATACCTGACGCTGCAACAAAGTACTTTTCCGGCATTATTTCGAGAACGATATTTGTCAGCATTGCCTTTGCTTCTGCATTATCCAATGCTTCGCATATAATGTCAGCGCCTTTACCCTTCAACAACTCCGCCGCATTATCCTCTGTGATGCGCTCAGTTACGATTTCAAGGACGACATACGGTGCGATTTCTTTTAGATTCTCACTTAATGCTTCAGTCTTATATCTTCCGATTTGATCTGCCTTATACTGCTGACGGTGTAGGTTTGTAATATCCACACGGTCAAAATCAATGAGGATCAATTTTCCGACACCCGCTCTGGCAAGGATAATTGCAATATTAGAACCAAGACCGCCAAGACCGCAGATCGCTACAGTAGCTGACAAAAGCTTATTTTGCAACTCCTGACCGTGTCGTTTGGATAATGCTCTATTCCATTCTTCTTTGGTTGGGATCAGATCAACCACCTCCCACAAAGCTGACAACCTCTACACTGTCGCCGTCCTGTAATACCGTTTCTCCGTATTTTGCCTTTGGGACGATCTCTCCGTTGCGTTCCACGGCGATCCTTTTAGGGTCGTAATTCGCAGCAGCAAGATAATCAGTAAGTGTCTTACCGGCAATATCAAATTCTTTTCCGTTTATTTTTATCATTCCGATCACCTCCGTACAAAACAAAAACGGCTTAACATCTTATTTTTTGAGGGTT
>DHYN01000113.1 GCA_002414125.1 Ruminococcus sp. UBA5129
TACGGTAATGAAAAGGCCGGAGTATTCCTCCGATTTCTCATATCCGATAGAATGAGTCGGTAAGTCAAGCATTCTACATTCGATAATATCGTTTAGCCCAGGAGTTTGCTTAAATCGGCATCTGTAAAGACTGTGAAGATGCGGTTGCCGTTAGGGGTAAGGGATGGTTCGGGGAGACTGAAAAGCTGCCCGATAAGATTCTCCATCTCATTTTGCGATAGTTTCACGCCTCTCTTTATAGCTCCTGAACGAGCCATGATCAGGGCCACGCGCTCTCGCATTGAAAACGCTCCGGCCTTTTCATTACCGTAGTTGCCGGAATCTTCCGAAACGGAATCAAGGACTCTCAAAATTGTATCCTTTATGGCATGAGGTTTCAGTAATGCCGGCACTGCCATTACTTTCCAATCTGTTTCGCTTTCATATTCGAGCCTGAATCCTAATCGCTCCAAATCTTCTTGCACTTCGGCCAGTGCAGACTGCTGCGAGGCATCAAGACTTATCGTCTCCGGGAACATGATAGTCTGCCCGACAGTCTCCATCCTCGTGGAACGCTTTAGATACTCCTCATAAAGAATTTTCACATGCGCGCGATGCTGGTCGATTATCAGCAATCCCTCGCCGGATGTAGTGATTATATATTTAAGCGCATATTGCAGACAAATCGTTGCGGGGTTTACGGGCGAATCTTCGGCGCCCGCAAACGGCAATGATTCACCATCCGGTTGAGAAACGGGATTATTTTTTCCGGCAGTAATGAAATTTTCATAAAGCGATTGCCAGTTGGAATCAATATGCGTGGGTCGATAAGCGGGATTCACCCCTCCTGATGACTTAGAGAAAGGATTATAATCACTGCGGTAGTCCACGCGTGGGGGTGGAGGCGTTGAGCCATCTGCCACCGGGCGGATGGGCAATGCATCGGCTGAGAAATCAATACTCGGCACTGCGGAGAATTTCCCCAGACTCTTCTTAACCGCCGCCGCAAGGATGGGCCAGATCTCTTGTTCGTACTCGAATTTTATCTCATTCTTTGTAGGATGGATATTCACGTCAATAGATTTGGGATCCACGGTAAAGACAAGGAAATAGCATGGATGAGTCCCTTGAGCAATGAGTGGTTCATAACAACTCATTATTGCCTTGTGGAAATAGGGATGACGCATATTCCGGCCATTCACTATCATATATTGCAACGGATTCCTTTTGCGGGCAAATTCCGGACGCGAGATATACCCTTCTATCTTCACTATGGGAGTATCGACTTCCACAGGAAGCAGCTGGCTTCCATTGAGCACATTTTTCCATATCTCCTCAATACGCTGCCGCATTGTGCCGGGTCGCAGCTCTATTTTCCTGCTTCCTGCATCTATGCTCATGCGAAGCCGATGATTGACAAGGGCGAGACGTTCGAACTCCCGCATAATGTTCGTGAGTTCCACGCTGTCGCTTCTGAGGAATTTACGGCGTGCCGGAACGTTATAAAACAACCTCTTTACTGAAATCACGGTTCCCACCTCACACGCATATGGCTCCTGAGACAATACCTTTGAACTTTCAATAACAATGTGCGTGCCTAAAGGATTTTCTGCCTTACGCGTCTTTATCTCAACTTCAGAGATTGCACAAATAGAGGGTAATGCTTCGCCACGGAATCCCATGGAATGAAGATTAAACAAATCATCGGCCGTTTTAATCTTTGATGTGGCATGACGCTCAAAGGCCATACGCGCATCCGTATCGCTCATGCCGGAGCCATTGTCGGCTACCTGAATCAATGTCTTGCCGGCATCACGCACTACAATGCTAATCTCAGTCGCACCCGCATCCACCGCATTCTCTACCAATTCTTTCACTACGGCCGCCGGTCGTTGGATCACCTCCCCTGCCGCTATCTGATTGGCTACAGAATCAGGCAACAATCGAATTATATCGCTCATTTATTCATCATATCCTTATATTCCGCCGGACTGATCGGAGTGCGTTTAACTACATCCGGTTCCTTAAACCATTCATCAAGAGCCTCCGGCACTTCTCCCAATTCATCTACCCATCGCAGGCTACTGCCATACCATTGGCGTTGAGGGCGCAACATTCCGAGCCATCTGAATCCGTCGAGATATTTCTGCGTCCGCTTGACTTCTCCTGCCGGTGTGACAGTACCTGTAACTTCGGGCCACATTTTAAGATGGCTCACTTTGCCGTCCTTGAAGTCTATATTGAGATATGAGCTTTCAGCATTAACGAGTTTGCTGAATGTCGAATCGTCCTCTTCGGGCATGAACACGACCTGCACATTACCATTTACTTCAGCGCGCCGTATCTTCTGATTCTCGAGCCATGCCTTTATCACTGATCCCGTGACTTGGTTATAGAAATCCTCATCAAGATGCTCAGCCAACATACCTCCGTCGGGCAATATAGCCCAATCCGGTGTGGAATCATTGAAATGCACATCTATCCTGTTACCTACCACTTGCCGCTCCTCGCTCCATACCACAGGCTTGCGTATCAGATGCAACAACGAATCATATTGCTCCATTATCATTGTGTCGGCTACTCCCTGCAAATCCTGGTTGAAGAAACGAGCCCGCCCTATTGCCTTTGCAACATGAAATTCCTTTGGCACCATGTACGCTGAGTCTCGACCCAGTTTATCTATCCTAAGTTTCGGAACGCTCGGCATCACAGCAGACGGTGTTTTTTCCATACCTTCTTCCCGGTCATCATTCCTCGGCTTATCCGTTG
The DNA here is from genome assembly GCA_002414125.1 of Ruminococcus sp. UBA5129. Lineage (GTDB taxonomy): Bacteria > Bacillota > Clostridia > Oscillospirales > Ruminococcaceae > Ruminococcus. Next base: position 2,749 of record DHYN01000113.1, read on the forward strand.
GTAATTCACCATGCATGATGGTATCTCCCTCTATTATAGTAAGCGTGTCTCCCTTATTGATTGATTCAGGTATTTTTATCGTATCTTTCAGTTCTGCCACAACGGAATCCTTGACTACAGGAAGTCCATAACCGGGTTTTGGGATTCTCGGATCCATCAGTTGCAATTCAACGTGCATATCAGCGGCAATGTCAAGTATACTCTTGAATTTAGCCAATCGCATTCTTGTAGCTTTGCTCCATCCATGCGCTAATGAATCGGGCCATACCATTTCTGTCCGGATAAAAGATAATATAGTGTCGGCACGTAGAAACAACGTATCGGGCCGTGAATATTCAATCAAGAGAGGATATTCCGTAGAGAATGCCAATTTTGTGCTGTCGTTATACTCGCCATATCCTCCGATAAGCTGCACTTTCCTTGCGGTGTCAGTAATAATCATCGGCTGGCGCACTTTCATTGGGTCGCGGAACATAAACGCTTTCGACAAACGTGAAGCCTTGTCATAGATAATGGAATCTCCTTCCAGCCAAGTCACTTTGTTGGTGCTGTCACGATGCGTTATCAAAGAGCGCGATGTAAGCTCGGCATGATCTGTCTGGGTGTCATACCATCCCCGGGTTGTCTCTATCGTATCCGTCGCGCCTTCTATGCGGGTCTTTGTATTGATTGTGGCGATGTGCGTATCGGTGTTATAATCAAGTTCCTCGGTTATCATCCGATAGCCGTCTTTATTATTCACGAGAACCACCTCGTTTCTGAATTTGGCCAATTTAGTGGCAGGAGAATATTCTCCATATATGGAATTGAGGGTATTTACGCCATCATCAAGCTGTCCTCCTATTGCATACCATCCTATTTCATTCTCCAGGTCATAATCCAGGCTATCCGTAATAAGTGTAACATCCCGGTTTTTCAATTCCACATTGTCACGTGAAGGGCCATCCACAAGCGTGGCGTGACGTTCCATACCATCATAATCAAGACGGTCGGCATATACAAAAAGAGTATCACCCTGCTCCATCCGCACATTGCCGAATGCAATCATGGAATTCTTCTCCGGGTAATAATATGCCGAATCGCAGAACATCCACATATTGCCATGCCGGAATTTCACCGACCCTTTCACTATCTGAAATTCCTCTATACTGTGCGCCGGCCGGAATAATGAATCTGCGTACTCTAGAAACACTTTATCGGTCTGATAGCGGTTTGCACCCGGAATCTCGGGTCGGATTGGCTCTTTAGGTTTAGGACGGGTATAGACTTCTTCAGCTTCTTTTTTATTCTGCTTTTGGGCATATGCACCCTGAAACCATCCTGACAATAGTCCCAATACTAAAAGCCCGACGAGAGCGACGACTATGCGACGGCTTTTTATCATGCCTTTAGGATAACCTATATTATTTTATCCAACCATCATACTGAAACTCGCATCCGTCCCAGCCTTCCGACACTTTGACATACGTGTCCTTAATTTTTTTCTCAACCCAGTCCTTGAGGATTTTTTGTTTGGCATTATGCTCATACATCTGCTTGATCATATTGAAATCCTCCGATAGATTGGCCTTGTGGCCGGGTTGGCGAGAAGTGAGCTTCACAATGGCCACTACCTCGCGGTTTTTCTTAGGATCCATCATGATGAATGCCTCCGAGACGTCGCCCGGCTGCATCAATTCTATCTTACGGGCTGCTTCAATGGGGAGGTCCTGCATTTCAAAGCGAGTGCTACGAGTCTTCTCGTTCATCATTATGCCTTTATTATTTTTGGTATCCTTGTCCTGAGACACGACCCTTGCGGCATCTTCAAATGAGAAATTGCCCCCTACTATCTCCTTTCGCAGCGAATCAAGACGGACGAGGGCGTCTTGAAGATCCTTGCTGCTAACTTTCGGCCGCAAAAGGATGTGGCGCACATTCACTTGATCCCCTCGCTTGGCAATCAACTGAATGATATGATATCCGAATTCGGTCTCCACAATTCTGGATACTTTCTTCGGGTCGTTAAGATTAAACGCAACATTTGAAAATTCAGGCACGAAATCCGCCCGGCCATGGAATCCGAGCTCACCACCCTGCATTGCCGATCCGTCTTCACTATAGGCGATTGCATAGGTGGAAAACTCCGCTTCGCCCTTGTTGATCCGGTCGGAATATTCGCGCAGCCGCGCTTTGATATCATCTATTTCCTGCTGCGGGATAACTGGATTTATGGTAATAATCTGAGCCTCTACCTGCATCGGAACATATGGAATACTATCCTCTGTCAATGTGTTGAAATATCGACGCACTTCCTGCGGAGTTCCTTTGACTCCCTTTGTAAGATTGCTCTGCACCTGCTCTACTATATAATTATTACGCATTGCGTCCATCATCTGAGTCCGAATCGCAGGCCATGGTTTGTGAAAATACTCCTCTACCTTTTCTCGCGACCCGAGATTCGATAATATATAATCCATCTGACGGTCCACCTGGGTGGCCACCTGATTCTCCGGCGCCTCTACAGTATCAATTTTTGCCTGATGAAGGTATAGCTTCTCAACCGCCATCCGCTCCGGAATTATGCAATACGGATCGCCGCCAAGGTTTACTCCCTCGCTGCGCAACTGTTGATATTGCTCCTCGATCTCCGACTTGAATATTGCCTCATCGCCTACTACCCAAGCCACTTCATCCACTACATTTTTCTTGATGGGGGCTGCCACTGCATATATGCCGGCTATCAATACCGCCGTAAGGGCGATGCTCATTGTAGTTTTATTCATCATTTTGTCTTTTTTCTCTTTTGACGGGCTTTAATTCCCCGGTGACCGGATCATAGATGCCTCCTTTTAGTCTTCCCTCCTCTATCTCCCGTGAATATAGAGCGGAGATTAATTTCTTCCGCAATTCACTTATATTGGAGTGACGCAACATCTCAGCAATTCGGGTGCGGGAATAGTCTTCAGGCATCTTGTCGCCGCTGCCTACATAGGCCGATATATGCAGCAAATAGACAGAACCTTCGTAATGCGTCTCAAAATCTTTTGTCGTGCGTAAAAAAGCATCCGGATCATAGAACCGATATGGAATCAATCCCGATATTTCATGCCACGGAAGCCAACGGTCGACGAAATATTCATATTGCATGGCTCTGCGTAAGCCCTGGCGCTCAAGATTCTCAATCGACGCGGCATCTCCACGACGCATCCATTCCCTGAGTTTTTCCACATTGCGTTCATCTTCAGAGACCTTGAGATAGATTCCTTTTACCAATGGTTCTTCAAGTCGCATACTATCGCCCGCCACCTTATAATAAGAATCGATCTGCCTTTTCTCCTCTGCGGCACTCTGGCGCACATCGAGGGTTGCAATGTATCGGGTAAGGATTAAATTATTACGATATTCATCCACCAATCGGTCGATCTCATCAAGATTTCCCATTCTGCGCTCGGCTATATCAGTAAGTACCTGACGCCTGATCCAGCTCTCTACGATGCTTTGCATCAAGGCTACGCTGTCTTCGGCCGATAGTCCGCGGGGAATCTCCTGGATCACATCATCGAGATGCAATACTGAATCGCCAACCGATACGACGACCTCCGAACTTTTCGAGGCCGCTACCCTCTTCCCACATCCGGCTTGAACCATGGATAATAAGGAAAGGCTCAGGAGCATCCATATCGCTTTACGCAATGTCATAAACTCGCTTATAGCCTACAAATTTACTAATTTTTTTCCAATCTTAAAAATCACTTTTCATTCATCATGCCTTCCGACACTCCGGCTCCTTTATTTTCTTAATGCAAAAGGCGGATTCCGAAGAGTCCGCCTTCCTATTTTCTTGTGAATACTTTGATGAAGGTACTATTTTCGCTTTACTGATTTGAGCACTTTCTCATCTACCTTCACCTTGTATTTTCTGCGCAATTCCTGCTCCCAGGCATCTTGGAATTCATTCTGATACGCACTTGTTACAAGGCCTTTTACGTCGCTCATCTCCTCAGGTTCGTTGAGAATACGCGCATTAAGCATGAAATAAACCGGATAGTTTGCAAGAGAGCTTTCTACCTTGGGACCTCCGAAAGCCACATGATCTACCATCGGATTGCCACCCTTGGATATCAGAATATTCTCTATTACCACCTTTCCTTTAAATTCTTTGCGGATGCTATCGGATAAAATCTGCGGATTTAGCTCCTTGGCTCGGGTCTTGACCACTTCGGCCACTGAGTCATTAGCGGCATGAATGAATATTCCCTTTACATGAGGCTCTTTCCATGCGAAATCTTTCTTATGGGTCTTGAAATACTGGTTCAGTCCCTCCGTATCTTTCGATGCACGGTCCCATACTTTTTTCACACTTACTTCATAGAGCAGGCTGCCATCCGTATATTCTTTCAGAAGATTCCGATAATCCGGCTCCTCACGGATGAGCCGGNNGGTCTTCTTCTGCTTCTGTCATAAGGCCGCTGAACCAGCTTTCTATATTGGTGTCGAAAATTTCTTTTGCCACCTCCGGATTTGGCTGACGAATTGTAGCGATAGATTTAAAGAAGTCAGAAGCCGGGCGGTTTTTACCATCAACAGTTGCGATTGGCTCTCCTGCAAGTGGTCCTGAAGTCCAATTCTGGAACAATGCTGTGTCAATGCCATTTTTGGCAATGTCCTCACGAATTTTTTCGAGAGTCTTGCTGTTCAGGTGTGCCTTGTGACGGGCTGCGAAAAGATTCGTCTGATGCTGCTGAACCAGCTTATAACGTTCATCCTGAGGATTAGTAATTCTTGCAATGGTTGCCCGCTTCATGTCTTTTAATTCGGGCACTTTCCTGCTGTCGATTTTATGAATTATATGATAACCGTAAGAAGTCTGGAATGGAAGGCTTATCTCGCCATCAGGAATGGCGAAGGCCACGGAATCAAACTCAGCCACCATCTCGCCGGCGCCGAACCATGGCAATTCACCATTTTTCATTGCTGAACCCTTATCTTCTGACTGGGTCTTTGCGATTTCCCCGAATTTCTCCGGGTTTGCCTTTACTGCAGCATATAAGCTATCGATGGTGTTTTTAACCACTTTAGGATCTTTCCCCTTGGTGAGGCGTAATATATGGGCCACCTTTACTTTTCCTCGTGCCGGACGACTCTTACCCCCTTTAAGGATATGATAGCCTACAGGGCTTTCTATTACTTCGGAGATTTCACCCGGTTTCAAGGCATAGGCCGTGGTCTCAAAACTGTAAGGATACTGCCCTGCTACAATATAACCCATCCGTCCGCCGTTTTTTGCACTCCCTTTGTCTTGCGAAAAGGCTGAAGCAAATTCTTCAAACTCACTTTCATTAGTGATTTCGCGACGGATACTGTCCATCCTCGTTTTCAATTCGAGATTTTTAGTGGCATCTTTCGTCTTGAAGAACATTATGTGTGAGGCCTCCACTTCTCTCTGTGAACGCTCATATGATTCCTCTACAAGTTTATTTAAATATGTAGAATCCGTAAGATACGGTGCGGCGAGATCGTGACGGTATTGTTCCATCTCCTTTATGAAACTCGGAAGCGTGTCGAGACCCTCGGCACGAGCATCCTCAACCTTCATTTTATATAGCTTGAACATCTCCAGATATTCCTCAAGAGTCTGAGGATTTATCTGTTGCTGACTGTTTTTGGAATAAAGATATTCAAATTCCGATTTGGGTACATCTACCCCATTGATAGTCATGATCACCGGATCTTTCGCGCATATTGCCATGGCAACTGCTAATATGCCGATCCCGGCCACTATTGGTTTTTTCATCCTTGTTATGTTTTGGAAACCATAATTTTCTCTCGGGGAATCCATATGTTCCCACCGACTCCTTTCCGAAGGAATTTCAAGGCCCATGCCGGGCAATCCTTTTGAATGGAATGCTCAATTATTTAAACGAAGGCTATGACAAAAAATTATTTATTTCCGCAACAGATTCATAATCTATCTTCAATTCCCTACGTCCGACATAAACTTCACCCTTACCAGCCTTATGTCGTCTTCATCATAGTCGCATCCGAGTTCCTGTATCGCTTTTTCAAGATTATCTTCCTCACATTCACGGAAATATCCTTCGATATCCTCTATCTGTTCGTCATCGAGGATTTCATGCACGAAGTATCCTATATCGATTCTTGTTCCTGCTTCAGCTATCAATTCCAGCTCCGTGAGCAGCTCTGAAAATTCGAGTCCCAGATTGTCGGCCAGCTCTTCAAGATTCACTTTTCTGTCGATGGCCTGGATAATCATTATCTTGGTGTTGCTCTTTTTCGGAATTGTGCGAACTCTGAAATCCATCGGGCGCACTATTTCGTTTTCCTCTACATATTTCTTTATTACCTCAAGAAATGGAGCGCCGAATTTTGCTGCCTTACCGACGCCAACACCCGGAATTGTGAGTAGTTCTTCTTTCGTAACGGGATAGGTTGTTGCCATGGCCTCAAGCGAATTATCCCTGAACACGAGATAAGACCCTATTTTATTTTTTCTCGCTATCTCATGACAGAGATTATAAAGGATGCAATACAATTCCATGTCGGAAGCACCACACCCCTTACCATGTGGAGCCTCGGGCTCAGCCTCAGTATAGTCAACGGGTTCCACCATTTCGAATTTGCCCGGGTTCCGCATGAATTCTCGTCCTGCATCGGTGAGCTTTAGAATACCATAATTCTCAAGGTCACGAGTCAGATAACCGGCCACAATTCCTTGATGCACCAATGTTGAGACTGCTTTTTCATCCATATCTCTCAGTGTGCCGTACTCCTCGAGCTCATCGTGTCCGTTCATGCGAATCTCATCGGTGGGGCGCCCTATCAGGATATTTATTATATATTCGTTGCGGTATAATTCTTCTACCGCCTTTACCGCTTCCAATACGCAAACCAGCTCCTCCGCGGCCTCAATCCTGCGTTTCGGGTGGCAGCAATTATCGCAATTCCCACAATTATCCTCGTCATAGACTTCTCCGAAATAATGAAGCAATATTTTGCGACGGCATACGGACGATTCTGCATAGGCCGCGGTTTCCATCAGTAATTGGTGTCCGATTTCCTGCTCCTGCACTGATTTGCTCTGCATCAGCTTATCGAGTTTCACAAGATCCTTATGGCTATAATACGTGATGCATTTACCCACTCCTCCATCGCGACCCGAACGCCCGGTCTCCTGGTAATAACCTTCCAGACTCTTAGGAATATCGTAATGAATCACAAACCTCACATCCGGCTTATCGATCCCCATTCCGAAGGCGATGGTAGCCACGATCACTTTGGATCGCTCCTGCAGAAACGCGTCTTGGTTTTCGGCGCGCTGCGNNTGGCGCGGTATCCATTCCGGCGTGATACGGCAACGCGGAGATACCGTTTATTTTGAAAATCGCCGCCAGCTCTTCCACTTTCTTGCGGCTCAGGCAATATACGATGCCCGATTCGTAAGAGTGTTCTTTTATATAGCGTATAATATCGCGGTCGACATCCTTTGTCTTTGGGCGCACTTCGTAATAAAGGTTTGGCCGGTTGAAACTTGATTTGAATACTTTTGCATCAAGAATACCCAGATTCTTCTGGATGTCAAGCTGAACTTTCGGCGTCGCCGTGGCCGTCAGGGCAATCACAGGATAATTCCCTATCTCTGAAATCATGGGGCGTATCCGCCGGTATTCAGGCCGAAAATCATGACCCCATTCCGAGATACAATGAGCCTCATCCACTGCAAAAAAAGAAATTTTGATGCTTTTGAGAAACTCTATATTCTCTTCCTTTGATAAAGATTCAGGGGCTACATAGAGAATTTTTGTCTTGCCCGTGCGGATGTCGGACTTTACTTTTTCTGTCTCCTTCTTTGATAACGTGGAGTTAAGGAAATGAGCAATTCCTTCGTGATCGGCATATCCGCGCATGGCGTCAACTTGATTTTTCATCAAGGCGATAAGAGGCGAGATCACGATGGCTGTGCCTTCAAGCATTAAAGCCGGCAATTGATAACACAATGATTTGCCACCTCCGGTGGGCATCAACACGAAGACATCTCGTCCCGATACTAGCTCTTCTATTATTTCATATTGATTGGCCTTGAATGCATCGAATCCAAAATAATATTTCAGCGTATCGAAAATTTTTTCTTTGTGGTCCATTGGGGCAAATTCAGGGTTAGTTGCTCATCAATTACAAATTTAATAAAATTTAATTCAATTACCAAACTCTTATTCCGATTTTGGCAAATTTTGTTAATTTTTTTGTATAAAAAAGGCGAAGCCTAATGTCGAAATCCGGCATCAGGCTTCGATTATGGTTATTTTACAGGGGATTAATTTTCTGTGTAGTCGCCGAAATGGGCCTTATCAAGCTGTCGTCTTACAAAATCGGCATCCACTATGAATTTCTTCATCTTTCCGGAAGGGATGTCGTACATTGCATCTACCATTACTGTTTCCACAATGGAGCGGAGGCCACGGGCACCGAGCTTATATTCCACGGCCTTATCTACTATAAGGTCGAGAGCGTCGTCAGTAAATTCCAGATCCACGCCATCGAGTTTCAACAATTTGGTATATTGCCGTATGATAGCATTCTTCGGCTCCGTGAGAATACGCCTCAACGCGGGTTTGTCGAGGGCATCAAGACTTGTAAGAATCGGGAGACGCCCTATGATTTCAGGAATCATGCCAAATGATTTCAAATCCTGTGGCAATACATATCGCATCAGATGCTCGCGTTTCTGCTTGCTACGTTTCTCGTCATGGCCATATCCCACAACCTGCGTGTTCAATCTCGCGGCAATTTTTCGTTCGATACCATCAAATGCTCCGCCGCAGATGAAGAGAATATTTTTAGTGTTGATCTGGATTGTCTCCTGATTAGGATGTTTTCTTCCGCCCTGCGGAGGCACATTGGATACCGTTCCCTCAATTATCTTGAGAAGCGCCTGCTGAACGCCCTCACCGCTGACATCACGGGTGAGCGATGTATTCTCTGATTTTCTTGCGATCTTGTCGATCTCGTCAATGTAAATGATTCCGCGCTCAGCTTCCTTAACATCGTACTCAGCCGCCTGAATAAGTCTCAGAAGTACGTTTTCAACATCGTCACCAACGTAACCAGCTTCGGTTATTGTCGTTGCATCGGCAATAGCGAAAGGTACATTCAGAAGCTTTGCAAGAGTTTGCGCGAGGAAAGTCTTTCCGACACCTGTCGGACCGAGAAGGAGCACGTTGCTCTTCTGAAGCTCAACATCGTCATCCTCATCATCATTTTCTTGACTCATTATACGCTTATAGTGGTTATATACAGCTACTGCGAGCGACATCTTTGCATCGTCCTGACCGATGACATACTCATCGAGGAACTGCTTTATCTCAAGCGGTTTGAGAAGCTTCATTGATGAAATGCTGCTGCGTTCTGTCTTGTCCGCAGTCTTTCTCTGAGCCTTAACAACGCCTGGACCAAAAATCATCTCATAACAATAGCATACACACTCGTCACAAATGTTGGACGAGCCTGCCGAAAACATGCTGTTAACTCTGTTTTCTCCCTTTCCGCAGAAGCTGCAAGACTTAAAACTTTCAGACATTATGATACCTACCTTTTAACGATTACCTTGTCGATCAAACCATACTCACATGCCTCGTCTGCGGACATGTAGTTATCGCGTTCAGTGTCAAGCTCGACCTGTTCGATCGGCTTGCCAGTATTTTCGGCGAGAAGCTCATTCATCTTACGGCGAGTCTTTATGAGGTGGTCTGAGTGTATCTTGATGTCAGTGCACTGACCGGAAAGTCCGCCTGAAATTAGCGGCTGGTGGATCATGATCTCACTGTTCGGAAGTGCCAAGCGCTTTCCCTTAGTTCCGGCAGCAAGGAGAAATGCTCCCATTGAAGCTGCCATACCGATGCAGATAGTTGAGACGTCACACTTGATATACTTCATTGTGTCGTAGATAGCCATACCTGATGTGATAGAACCGCCGGGACTGTTGATATAGAGCGAGATATCCTTTTCGGAATCCTGACTCTCAAGGTATAAAAGCTGTGCAACAACGAGACTTGCAGTTGCATCATTTACCTGATCTGAAAGCATGATGATCCTGTCATTCAGGAGTCGGGAGAAAATATCGTAGGAACGTTCTCCTCTGCTTGTCTGTTCAACAACATATGGTACTAAGCTCATGATGATCTTCCTTTCTTTCTAAAGCTTTGTCCCACAAATAAATGTGGGACAAATTCTTGTCTGACAGGGAGTTATCCTGTCGAATATTTATAATTATTCAGCAGCTTCTTCCTCTGCCTCGGCAGGAGTATTGTCAACCACTGCATTCTCCTTGATAAACTCTACAGCCTTCTGAACCTTGAGATCTGTCACATAGTCATTCATAGGAAGGACATTCTTAACGACATCGACCTCTACACCGTTTGCAGCAGCGATCTCTGCAAGACCGTTATTGATCTCTTCCTCTGTAGGCTCAAGATTCTCGATCTCAGCGATCTTCTCAAGGGCAAGACGGAGCTTGACCTCATTGACAGCTCTCTCTCTGTATGTTTCTCTGAACGAGTCAATATCCATACCTGTGTACTGGAAGTATACCTTAAGATCCATACCCTGCTGTCTGAGCTGCTGGTCAAAGGTATTTACGAGAGCATCAATTCTCTGCTCATACATGCAGTTCGGAATAGGTGAATCTATCTTTTCGATAAGAGCGTTGAGAAGCTGGTTCTCGAATGACTGCTCAGCCTGATTTGCAGCAGCATCCTCAAGCTTGGACTTAATGTCTGCTCTGTATTCCTCAACTGTATCGAACTCTGTAGCATCCTTTACGAGCTCGTCATTGATCTCAGGAAGCTCCTCATAGCTGATAGCCTTGAGGTTTACCTTAAATGTAGCTTCCTTGCCTGCATAATCAGTCATCTGGTAATTTTCGGGGAATGTTACAACAACGTCGAACTGATCGCCGATGCTGTGACCAACGATCTGATCCTCAAAGCCGGGAATGAACTGACCGCTGCCGAGACGGAGCGGATGATCCTCGCCCTTACCGCCTTCAAACGCTTCATCGCCGAAGAAGCCCTCAAAATCAATGGTAACCTCATCCTCGAGCTGAGCAGGTCTGTCCTCAACGGAAACAATTCTTGCATTCTTCTTGCGGATAAGTTCAACCTGTCTGTCAATATCCTCATCGGTAATATCATTGACAGCCTTTGAAGCCTTTAATCCCTTATAATCAGCGATCTCGATAACGGGCTTTGTTACACAGACAGCCTTGATCTCAACGCCGTTTTCTTTGTCGATGGAAGTAACCTCAACGCTGGGTCTGTCAACGAGCTCAAGCTTTGTCTCAGCAATTGCAGCATCAAGCTCGGCAGGGAGAAGAATATTGATAGCGTCCTCATAGAAAACGCCCTCGCCAAACTCTCTCTCAGCAAGCTTTCTGGAAACCTTGCCCTTACGGAAGCCCTTGATCTGGATATTCTTCTTCTGTCTCTGATATGCCCTTTCAACGGCAACTTCAAATGTTGACGCATCAATTGAAATGACAAGCTCGGTTGTGTTTACATCAGTTTTGTTTGTGGATTTTAAACTCATGATTTATATTTCCTCCATTATTTTTATTAAGCATAATACAAACATTATACCATATATTGAAAATTTTTTCTATAGAATTTCTCCACTTCTCCGTATCTTACAATTTATAGTATTTTTTGTGGAATAAATTGTAAGTAATCACTTGAAATAAGGTGAAAATCTATATCATCATACACTCCCTGTACGCATAATTTGTGTCCGCGCTGACCGTGAATGTGTCCGTAGCAGCACAGTTTCACCTTATAACGATACAGTATTTCGAGTATATCGTAGTTATAGTTATTCGCGAAGATCGGCGGATAGTGCATGAAAACAAGCGGTTCAAGCCCTGCATCTGCCGCAGCTTTGACCGATGTCTCAAGTCTCTGAACTTCCCTCGCGAGCACCTTTTCGTCCTGCTTTTCACCAGGAATATTCACCCAGCCTCGCGTTCCGCAGACCGCATATTTCCCGTCATAGTCAAAAAAGTTATTGTGCATGATGCTTATTGTGGAAAATCCCTCTGATTCGAGGAAATCATCCATTTTCTTCTTTGTAGTCCACCAATAATCGTGATTTCCCTTGAGGATGATCTTTTTTCCGGGAAGAGCGTTTATGAACGCAAAATCAACTTTTGCCTGCTCAAGACTCATTCCCCATGAGATGTCGCCTGCAAGTACAACGGTATCCTCGGCGGAGATCAGCCTTGTCCAGTTCTCCTCAAGAAGCTCCTGATAGTTATCCCAGCCGTGAAAAATATCCATTGTCTTATTTGGGATACCAAAGCTGAGATGGAGGTCTCCGATAGCGAAAAGACTCATCTGTCGCCTCTTTTAAAGAAGGTGTGATAAAACGTACTCTCTCATGGAAGCCTTTTCGATAGAGTCGTTAAAGCGTTCGGGCTTTGTTTTGAGGTCAGCGAGCGCCGACGGAACGGGAATATCGGAAAGCTCTGCAAGTCTGTCAACCATTGCATATTCATCGAGTTCGGAGACTGCTCCCTCCATTGCTTCAAGAACGCTTGCACTGAATTTGTAGGGACTCGCAGTCGATGCGATGAGAGTCTTTGTTGTATCGCCTGTCTCACGCTTATAGTCCTCGTAAACCTTAACGGCTACTGCTGTATGAGTATCGCATGTATATGAATATTTCTTATAGATCTCGCTGATAGTTGCCTTTGTCTCGGAATCATCACAGAATCCGCCATAGAACTCCTCAGCGAGCTTCTGCTTGATGTCATCGGAAACTTCGTACTTGCCCTCAGATGAAAGCTTGCCAAACCAATCCTTGATAACCTCATCGTTTCTGCCTGTCATGAGGTAGAGAAGTCTTTCGAGGTTGCTCGAAATGAGGATGTCCATTGACGGTGAGCAAGTTGCGTAGAACCTGCGGTTTCTGTCGTAAACTCCGGTCTTAATGAAGTCAGTGAGAACGTTGTTGATATTTGAAGCGCAAATGAGCTTATTTACGGGAATACCCATATGCTTTGCGTAGTAAGCTGCAAGAATGTTTCCGAAGTTACCTGTCGGGACAACGATATTGATCTTGTCGCCGAGCGCGATCTCCTCACTCCTTACAAGATCTGCATACGCAGAGATGTAGTAAACTATCTGAGGAACGAGTCTGCCCCAGTTGATAGAGTTAGCGCTTGAGAACATCTTTCCTCCGCTGCTGAGCTGAGCTTTGACATCCTCATTTGTGAAGATCTCCTTTACGCCGTTCTGACAGTCGTCAAAATTGCCCTTAAGCGCGCATACGCCTACATTACCGCCCTCCTGAGTTTTCATCTGACGCTTCTGCATCGGACTTACACCATGCTCGGGATAGAATACCATTATCTGTGTGCCCTCAACGTCCTTGAATCCCTCGAGAGCCGCTTTGCCCGTATCGCCCGATGTTGCAACGAGAATAACGATCTTCTTGTCGAGGTTGATCTTCTTTGCGGATGTTGTAAGGAAATAGGGCAGGATCTGTAACGCCATATCCTTGAACGCACATGTCGGACCGTGCCACAGTTCAAGCATGTATGTGCCGTCGAAGAGGTGTGCAAGCTCTGAGATACTCTCAGTCTCGAAATTCTTCGTGCTGTAGGCATTGTCTGTGCAGTAGTGTATCTCGGCATCGGTGAAATCGGTGAGATACTTGGCGAAAACATATGCTGCTCTGTCCGCATAGCTCATGCCGCCGAGCTTCTTGACCTCATCGAGTGAGATCGACGGTATCGACTCGGGAACGAAAAGTCCGCCCTCTGCCGAAATCCCCTGTGTGATCGCTTCCGCACTTGTAACCTTGATACTGCTGTTCCTTGTGCTGTTGTAAAACATAATATCACCCTTTAAAATATGAATTTATAGCCTGTGGTATCATAGGCATTGCTTATATAGTCTATGCTGCTGATGCGGACTTCGTCTAAAATGACCTGCGCCACATCAAAACGCGGCTGAAGCTGATTCGGATTTTTGCAGCAGAAATCCGATGCCGCTCTGATTATAAGACCTCTTTTGCGCTCGTTTACAGCATCAAAGCCTGTCCCGAGGCTGTGAGGATTTCTCGTTTTGACCTCGACAAATGCGATATATTCGTTATTCACAGCGATTATGTCGATCTCTCCGCCTTTTATACGGTAGTTCCTCGCCGCTATCTCGTAACCGTGGGATGTCAAATAACCGCATACCGCATCCTCGCCGAGCTTACCGATCTCAGCTTTCGTCATTTATCAGCTTTTTCAGGAATGTCCTTCGATGAACATCCGAGATACCGTGCTCACGAAGCCTTTCGTAGTGAATCTTCGTGCCGTAGCCCTTATGCTGTTCAAAGGCATACTGTGGGTATTCCTCTGCTATTTTTTTCATGTATCGGTCTCTTGAGACCTTAGCAAGTACGGATGCAGCGGCGATCGAGGCGGATCTCGCATCCCCCTTTATCACATACTCCGCTCCGCATTCTATCGGTGGGATCTTATTCCCGTCAATAAGTGCGTGATCGGGCTTTACACCGAGTCCATCGACTGCCCTCTTCATGGCAAGCATAGTCGCCTGAAGAATATTTAGCGTGTCGATCTCCTCAACTGTAGCTGTTGCTACGCAGTACGCATCTGCCTTATCTATTATAATATCATAAAGCTCCTCGCGCTTCTTTTCGGAGAGCTTCTTGCTGTCATTAAGACCCTCGATCGTTACTCCCTCGCCGAGAATTACAGCCGCAGCGTAGACATCCCCTGCGAGCGGACCTCTTCCCGCTTCATCAACCCCGCAGAGGATAGGATAGGCCTTTCTCAGCTCCGAGTCAAACTCAAACAGCTCTGTGTGGACAATGCTTTTTGCCATAATTTACTCCTCCGCCGGAAGCTCGAGGGTAATTCTTCCGAGCTTTCCGCTTCTGAATTCATCCAGCACCGTGATAGCCGCTCTCTCGGTGTTGATCTCGCCTCCAGAGATCATCATTCCGCGCTTTCTGCCTACCTTTTCAAGAAGCTCAAATCCGCCGTCACCCTCATCCGCAGTTACCTTGTAACGACCTGCAATCGACTGCGGATAATTTTCTGAAAGAAAAAGCAGGAGCTTCATCGCAAGAGTTTCAATATCGAGTATATCATCTTTGATCGCGCCTGTAAAAGCAAGCTTGAGCGCCGCTGTCTGGTCATCGAATTTAGGCCACAATACGCCCGGCATATCAAGCAGTTCTACGTTGTTATCAAGCTTCACCCACTGCTTCGTCCTTGTTACACCCGGTCTATCCTCGACCTTAGCACGCTTCGAGCCTGCCATTTTATTGATAAACGACGACTTTCCGACATTTGGGATACCAACGATCATGAGTCGTATTGCCGCACCGCTCATACCGTTCTGCTTTCGCTTATCCATGAGCTCCTTTAAAACGTCATTTTTCAGCGTGGGAAGAAAGCTTTTCAATCCCTTTCCCGATTTGCAGTCAACAGGCAGAGCTGTTATGCCGAGCTGACGGAAGCGGTTTATCCAGCGCTGTGTGGACTTTTCATCCGCAACATCGCACTTGTTCAGCAAGACCATACGCGGTTTTCCTGCGGTCATGATGTCCATCTCGGGATTTCGGCTGCTCAGCGGAGTCCGAGCATCGAGTATCTCTACCACTGCATCAACGAGAGGCAAATTTGACTTTATCATCCTCCTCGTTTTAGCCATATGTCCCGGGAACCATTGAATTGTTTTGATTTCCGTATTATCCAAAATTTCCTCCGATCAGTGTACAAATCCGATCGCACTTGCAGGCGATACTCTGAAAAACACCTCGCCGGTAACAGCATCCTCGGATATCAATCCGACCTCGAGTGAGCGGCTATCCTTTGAAACGGGTCTGTTATCGCCCATAACAAAGAGATACCCCTCAGGGATAGTTATCGGGTATTTTCCTGTAAATGCGCCTTCATCCATATGCGTGAGCGCTGTGATATACGGTTCGTCGATCTTGTTTCCGTCAACGTAAACCTCGCCGCTCTCAAAGTCAATATCGAGTGTCTGACCGCCTGTTGCGATAACTCTTTTTACTATCTGCTTGCCAAGACCATTTCTCTCGATAAGCTCACCGTTGTCGCCGAGAACCGTTGCTACATCGGTATCGGCAATGATAATATCACCGCGTTCGGGCTTATAGAAAAGTGACCATGCGATGAGCTTTTCCTTCGGAAACATTGTTTTTTCCATTGAGCTTCCGTTTACCGTGGCTACTCTGACTAAATAAGTGAAAACAAGCGCCACAACAAACAATGAGATCAGCATCGTCTCGATTATGACGATAACCTCGGCTTTGATGTTTTCCGATAAGCCCTTTTTTTTCTCATTCTGCAACACAGGTTTTCACTCCGCTTCATTATAAAAATTTAAACTCGGAAAACGGCGAATATCTTATGATAGCCTTTCCATAGATCTGATCTCGCTTTATCAATCCGACAAATACGTTACGGCTGTCTGACGACTCGTTTCTGTTGTCACCCATTACGAAATAATATCCCTCCGGAACCTTCAGCGGATATGTAAACGCACGGTCATCATGACGTGTAACAGCGTTTATATAAGGTTCATCAAGAACCTCTCCGTCAACTGTTACCTTACCGGAAATGAAATCAATGTCGATCGTCTGACCGCCCTTTGCAATAACTCTTTTGATTATACATTCGTTGAGCTGCGAGCTGGTCGATTTATAGATCTCATTGTTCTCGTCAAGGAGGTAAGCCGCATCGTTGTCTATAACAACAATATCTCCGTTTTTAATGCTCGGAGTCACCATCGTCATGAATATCCTGTCTCCGTCAACAAGCGTAGGATTCATTGATCCGCCGAGAATATTTACGGGATGGAGAATGTATGTAAATATGAGAACGATCAAAAAGATCGTAATAAATGTTGTTTCAATGATCTCGACGATATCCTGACCGATATTTGAGTTCTTCTCAGGCTCTGTCTGATTTATGGTATTTTCTTCCATTTTCACACTCTCCCATAGATTTTTTCATGTAGCAAAAAAGGGACATGATGTCCCTCTCAAGGCAAGAAGATGAGTCAGACAGACATATGATCTGTCTGAGCTCAGCCTGCGGATCTTAGCGAATCTGCTCCTTAACCTTAGCAGCCTTACCAACTCTGTCTCTGAGGTAATAAAGCTTAGCTCTGCGAACCTTACCGTATCTTACGATCTCGACCTTGCTTACAACAGGCGAGTGAAGAGGGAATACTCTTTCGATTCCGCAGCCGTGTGCTACACGTCTTACAGTAAAGGTCTCACTGATACCGCCGTGCTTCTTAGCGATAACTGTACCCTCAAAAACCTGAATACGGCTCTTATCGCCTTCCTTGATCTGTACATGAACCTTAACGGTGTCACCTACATTGAACTGTGTAACCTCTTCCTTCATGCTTGAGCTGCTGATTAACTTGAGTGCATCCATTTTAATTTTCCTCCTAAATTTCCGAACATTCTTACCTGTCCGCCCGATCGGTTCAGCACCCGAGGGCAGCGGAAAAATAACCTGCGGCATAAGCCGTCACATCAGGCAGCGGACTGCTCGATTTAATGTCTTTCGGCATTAACTCTCATCCGTCATTAAGGCGGACGGTTTCAAATGCTTCTAAATTATACCATACTTTAAAAAAAATTGCAAGTGTTTTTATGAAAAAAATTCATTATTTTCGCAAAGTATCCTCGTGCGGACGATTTTTACCATTTCAAACTCCGTTTCTGAGCTGTTTTTCAGCGCTTCAAGAAGCAAAGTCGGGTTGAAATTCGTCTGAGTTCCTGCGGGAAGCATCAATGTGATCCTAAAGGCATCCCCTGCCCTCTCAGTACTTATCAGCTCGACAGACGGCTTGAGGTCTACGAGCTTGATGCCTTTCTTTGTCTTTTTCTCGATCAATATCTTCTCGGATGCCATAAGAGCTCCGAAAGCATCAGCGAGCTTATCTGGGGCTTCCGAAGAAAGCTCGACAACATATTCAGCCTTTTCTATAGCGGTGATCTTTTTATTCTGAGGCGCTACGGAAGCTATGCTCATTCCATCAGGCATCACTGCATTCAATCTGCTGCGAACTTCATCGAGAGGCATATCCTCATTCAGATTGAAGTCAAGAACCTCGCAGCAGCTCTCAAACCCGAGCGACAATGCAAGCGCAAATGAAAAATAAGGATGGGGATTAAAGCCCTCGGTGTACCATATCGGAAGTCCCGAACGCCGGAATATCCTCTGAATGCATCTGTTGAGATCGAGATGCGAGATATACCTCGCTCTGCCTTTCTTTTCAAATACTGCTCTAAGTCTTATCAAAGCATTTACCTCCTATGCATTTGGTCACTCCGCAGGCAGAGCACTTCAGACGGCAGTTCGGAGTCGTCTGCGCTGACCTTGCAGTTTTGTTTTCTCTGATAAAGAATTCCTTTGAAACGTAGTAGTCAAGGTGATCCCATGGGAGTATCTCATCGTATTCAAAGCGGCGGTTTGCGTAGAATCCTGTTGAAACGCCGCACTCGTCAAACGCTTCAAGCCACTTATCGAACCTGTAATACTCACCCCAACTGTCAAACTTGCAGCCCTTTTTCCATGCCGTATAGATAACTCTGCACAAACGGCGGTCTCCCTTCGCAAGAACCGCCTCGAGCAGGCTTACATCAGGATCATGCCAGCTTGCTCTTATCTTTTTTGTCTTTATTGAATCGACAAGAAGCTTCTGCTTGCGCTCGATCTCCTCACGGGTATCCTGCGGTTCAAATTCAAACGGTGTGAACGGCTTCGGAACAAACGTAGCCGTACTTATGGACACCTGAACTCCCCTGCCCTTCGGACGGTTTTCAATGCTGTAATAAAGATCGACTACGCGCTGAGCGAGGTCTGCTATGCCAATTATATCTTCATCGGTCTCGGTCGGGAGTCCCATCATGAAATAGAGCTTTACACTGCTGTATCCGCCCTCAAATGCTATGCGGCATGTATTCATAAGCTCCTCTTCCGAAACATTCTTATTTATGACGTTTCTGAGTCGCTGAGTTCCTGCTTCTGCTGCGAATGTAAGTCCGCTCTTGCGAACACGCTTGATCTTTTCAAGAAGCTCCTCCGAGAAATTATCCACTCTGAGCGACGGCAGCGACATATTGATACGATTGCCCTCGGTATAGTCAAGAAGCTTTGTAAGCATATCTCCGATCTCGGAATGATCGCTCGTGCTCAGCGATGCAAGCGACACCTCGTCATAACCTGTATTTTCACAGAGGGCTCTTGTCTGCTCGGCTATAGTGTCCGCTGTTTTTTCACGGAAAGGACGGTAAATAAATCCCGCCTGACAGAAACGGCAGCCTCGTATACAACCTCTCAGCACCTCTACCGATGCCCTGTCATGGACGATCTCCGTAAACGGTACTACAAAATTATCAGGATAGTACACATTGTCAAAATCCTTTATGATACGCTTTCTTACCGTCTTTGGAACTCCGTCCTCAACATCAAGCTGTAAAATGGTTCCGTCCTCTTTATATTTAAATGTGTAAAACTTCGGAACATAAACGCCCTCTATCCGAGCTGCCGCACGAAGAAATTCATCCCTTGTGCTTCCGGCTTTCTTGTGTTCGTTATACAGATCCATGAGTTCTAGGTTGACCTCTTCGCCTTCACCGAGAATGAACAGATCAAAGAAATCCGCGAGCGGCTCGGGATTGCAGACGCACGGTCCGCCTGCACACACGATCTGACCGAGCTTATTACCGCGTTCGGATGCAAATATCGGAATATTCGCAAGATCGAGCATGTTGAGCACATTCGTGTAAGAAAGCTCGTACTGCATCGTGAATCCAATGAAATCAAAATTCGTTATCGCTTCAAGGCTCTCGAGACCGTAAAGAGGAATATCGTTCTCTCGCATTATGTTCTCAAAATCCTCCGCTGGCGCAAAAACTCGCTCGCACCAGTAATTCTCACGCTCGTTTATAAGCGAGTAAAGTATTTTCATGCCGAGATGAGACATTCCAATATCGTATGTATCGGGGAAGCAGAAAGCAAATCTGACATCTATATTCGATGCGTCCTTGACGATGCTGCCTGCCTCTCCGCCTATATATCTTGACGGCTTCTGCACCGATAACAGGTGCTTTTCAATTTTATCTCTGAGCATATCTTCCTCCGTTATTTAATGTTATCTGCTGTGAATCGGTTCGGCATAAGCTCCGATAGTTTATAGCTGCGGTCTGAGAGAACGACCCTGAAATCATCACCGCAGAATTCGGTCATGACCTGCAAGCACGCACCGCACGGCGGACACGGAACTGAAAAGTCCCCGTCAGCGCTTCCGACCACTGCGATCGCCTCAAACCTGCTCTCTCCCTCGGAAACTGCCTTGAAGATCGCAGTTCTCTCGGCACATATAGTCAGCGAATATGATGAATTTTCTATATTGCATCCGTTAAAAACTCTGCCGTCTGATGTCAGCAGCGCCGCTCCGACCCTGAATCCCGAATAGGGACTATGTGAACACCTCGCAGCATCGACTGCTCTTTCAATAAGCTCCCTATCATTCATTATTTCTGACCTGCCTTATGCTTTCTGCCATCGGGTTCAACTATATATGTGTTGTCAAGCTGCGCTCCGAGACTCATTCTTATCTCGGCTCTGTACTCGTTGCGAAGCTCCGTCTGCTCTGCCTTTTCGGCTTCGGTGAGACCCTCCGCCTTTGATTTTCTCGCAAGTTCGTTTATTCTGTTGATTTTTTCTTTAGTCATTTTAACAACTCCATTTTTATCGGATATTTGGATTATACCATAAATCGCGAACAATTTCAAGTAGTATTGCCAAATCTTCTTAAAGCAACATGTACACTTGTCAATGATCT
>DHYN01000001.1:0-672 GCA_002414125.1 Ruminococcus sp. UBA5129
TATGGCTTAAACTTCTTTATGAATATCGACCTTATATCGTCCCTTTTGATATTACTCTCCGTATACCTCCGCCGCGATGTCTGCCGTTTTTTTGGCATCCTTTGCGTAGAAATCGGCGTTGATGCTTTTTGCATACGACTCGGTGAGAACAGCTCCGCCAACGACCGTCCTGCACTCGGGATATTCACTATTGAGCAGTGCGACCGTTTCAGCCATAGCGCCGAGAGTGGTCGTCATGAGCGCCGAAAGTCCCACGAGACGAACCTTGTGCTCGATCGCCGCATCGACGATGATACGCGGTTCTACGTCTCTTCCAAGGTCAATGACAGTGAATCCGTAGCTCTCGAGGAGCACCTTGACGATATTTTTTCCGATGTCGTGGATGTCGCCCTTGACCGTCGCGAGAACTATCTTTCCCTTGGAGATCTCGCCTGCATTTGCGGACGAAAGCTTATCCTTTATCACCTCGAAGCATGCCTGCGCCGCCTCAGCAGTGAGGATGAGCTGGGGGAGGAATATCTTGCCTTTCTCGAACCTTTCACCTGCCCGATCAAGAGCAGGGACAAGGTTTTCGGAAATTATCCGCATCGGCTCGCATTCCTCCGCGAGCGCTCTCGCAGCCTTGACTGCGTTGCTTTTGAGACCGCTCTCGACAGCGCTCATCAGAGCCTC
>DHYN01000001.1:688-3758 GCA_002414125.1 Ruminococcus sp. UBA5129
GGTCTGAGCCGCAGCGGAGTCCGCATAAAGACCGATGAACTCCTTTGAGTCTCTGTCGATGCCTGCGAGCACGCGGTAAGCGTTTACAGCGCCGATTATTGACGGTATATTGGGGTTTATGATAGGCAGGTCAAGACCGCTTTGCAGCGCCATTGTGAGGAATGTGCGGTTGAGAAGCTCTCTCTCAGGCAGTCCGAACGAGATATTCGACACGCCGAGGACAGTCCTTAGACCAAGCTCATTTTTCACGCGGCTCAGAGCTTTCAGCGTTTCTGCCGCACCGTCCTGCTCGGCTGAGGCGGTCAGTGTAAGACAGTCGATGAACACGTCCTCTTTCGGGATGCCGAACTCCATAGCGCGTTTGAGTATTCTCTCGGCGATCGCGAATCTTCCCTCGGCGGTTTTGGGGATACCTCCCTTATCGAGCGTAAGACCAACGACTGCCGCGCCGTATTTCTTGACGAGCGGAAGAATGGTATTGAGCGACTCCTCCTCGCCGTTGACCGAGTTTACGATCGGTTTTCCGTTGTATATACGCAGACCTGCTTCGAGTACCTCGGGGATCGTGGAATCGAGCTGGAGTGGTGTATCGTATACTGCTTGTATAGATTTCACCGCGCGTATCATCATTGACCTTTCATCGATCTCGGGCAGACCAACGTTTACGTCAAGTATCTCCGCGCCGCATCCGACCTGCTGGGACGCCTGATCTATGATGTAGTCCATATCATTTTCGATGAGAGCCTGCTTGAAGCGCTTCTTTCCCGTGGGGTTGATGCGCTCGCCGATGACTCTCGGGGAGTCGATCTCAACACATGTGACGGATGAGCACACGGCAGCCCTTGGAGAAACGGCTTTCGGGGAATACTCGAGGTCCGCAAGTCTCTCTCGAACAGCCGAAATGTGTTCGGGAGTCGTTCCACAGCAGCCTCCGAATATCTTAACGCCTGCCTGAGCGAGCTTCACTGCACTCTCGGCAAATTCCTGCGGCGTTACTCCGAATTCATTCGTCACAGGGTCGGGAAGACCTGCATTCGGCTTTGCGATAACGGGGAGAGTCGTGAGCGAGCATATCCTGTCTATGACGGGGAAAAGCTCGTCAGGACCGAGTGAGCAGTTCACGCCTATCGCGTCAGCGCCGAGACCCTCGAGCACGAGCGCCATACACTCGGGCGGAACTCCGAGAAACGTTCTCATATCGGCTTCAAACGTCATCGTCACGAGGACGGGAAGCTCGGAGTTTTCCTTTGCCGCAAGGAGTGCAGCCTTGACCTCGTAGAGATCGGACATTGTTTCGATGACGATGAGGTCGGCATTTTTTCCTGCGAGTATAATTTCCTTGAAGCAATCGTAAGCCTCATCGAATGTGAGCGAGCCTGACGGCTCAAGAAGCTGACCTGTCGAACCGATGTCGAGTGCAACAAGAGCCAGTCCGTTTGCGGCTTTGCGAGCGTTTTCGATGCCTGCCGAAACGAGCTCCGAAACGGAGTGACCGCAGTCCGCGATCTTGAAGCGATTAACTCCGAACGTATTAGCATATATTATATCAGAGCCGCTTTCAACGTATTTTCGGTGTATCTCCATAATCGGCGCAGGAGACTCGATATTGAGCAGCTCGGGGATATGACCCGTTTCGACTCCCATTGACTGGAGCATCGTACCCATTCCTCCGTCGAGGAAAACGAATCCGTTTCCGTCAAGGAGCGAGTAAAATTTATCGTTCATAGTACACCTCCGCGGTCAGTTGAAGTTTCCCAAAAATCTAAAATACTCGAGATTCGCAGCCATATCGCTCAACAGCATACGCACTTCGGGATCGGCGATATTTCCCGAGAAATCGAGGTAGAACATAACATCGAAGCTTCCGTCCTTGACGGGACGGCTTTCGATCTTGCTGAGGTTCATTCCGCTTATCATGAACTTTCCGAGCAGGCGGTAGAGGCTTCCCTCGGTGTGGGGGATCTTGAGCATGACGGAGATAGTATTCGAGCCATCAGCGACCTGTAGCTCGCGCGAGATGCAGATGAACTTAGTTCTGTTGAGCGGACTGTCGGCTATATCCTCGGCGATTATCTGCAATCCGTGCTGCTGAGCGCATTCGGGCGAGCAGACAGCCGCGATCTTTTCGGTGCTTCTTGCAACGCTTTTGGCAGCCATTGCGGTATTGCCGTAATCGGATGTGTGAAGACGGTTCTGCGCGATAAATTCCGAGCACTGCGCAAGAGCCTGCGGATGTGAGCAGACACATCCTATCTCGTTCGTAGAGAGCATCGTTCTTGCGGCGAGGCAGTGGTTGATGTCGAGGCAGATCGTCCTGACAATATACACGGAGTATTTTGCCATGAGGTCATAAACTGCCGTCACCGAGCCTGCCGTAGAGTTATGGATCGGTAGCACGCCGTACTGCACCTCGCCGCTCTCAACAGCTTTGAAAACATCCTCAAACGTCCTCATGAAGCGAATTTTCTTGTCGCCGAAGAGATGGCGTGCGGCGGTCTCGGAATTAGCGCCAGATATACCCTGACAAGCGATCGTCTCAGCACCCTCGAAATCGGGCGAAACGAAGCCGTAGCTGTCGTTGTCGCTGATTATGCTGCGGCTCTGGAGGCTCTTGCTGATGTCCATGATCGAGGTGAAGAGCGCGGCAGTGCCGTTTTCGAGCTCCTTGTCGCCGGTAAGCGCCTTTATGCGGTCGATGACCTGCTGTTCGCGGTTGCCCTGATATACGGGCAGATTGTTTGCTTTTTTATAGTCTGCGACTCCCTTGCAGAGCTCCATTCGCTCCAGAAAAAGGGAGAGTATCTTTTCATCGACATTGTCGATGCGGTCTCTTAGCTGTTGAAGATCCATTTTTTCCTCCTATGTATCCTAATGCCTTAATTGTGAAGCCGTTTTCCCGACAAACACAACTGCCTATCTTATATTGTAGCAGAAAAAATTGTAAAAATCAATAAAAAAATAATAAATATATTGCAAACGACTTTTAAAATGTGTTATAATATAAGAGAATGTGATATTATGTACTTTTGAGGTTTTTTATTGCTCCCTCAATTAACTCTTGAATATTAGT
>DHYN01000064.1:0-4803 GCA_002414125.1 Ruminococcus sp. UBA5129
TTCGCCGCAAATTCCGATTTATTCTACTAATATTATACATCAAAAAAATGTTATGTCAATAGAAAAGCCATAGTATTTCTGACTTATGATCGAAAATACTATGGCTAAAAATTTCTATATAAGCATCGTTCTCAGAACGGACATAATAGATCAGTATTACTTTTTCTTTGAACCGCTCTTGGACGTTCTCTTCTCCTCCCATGCAGCCCATGTAACAGGTGCAACGAAGAGTGACGAGTAAGTACCCGAGATAAGACCGAACATAAGCGGAACCGAGAAACCGAGAAGCGAATCGTATCCCGAGATGAGAACAACGATCGTAATCGAAAGCATAGCGCCGATAGTTGTGACCGAGGTTCTGATCGAACGTGTGAGAGACTGCGAGCAGCCTGCGTTTACGAGCTCGGAAATCGACGCCTTCGGCATGAGCTTCTTGTCCTCACGGATTCTGTCGTAGATAACGATCGTGTTGTTGATCGAATAGCCGAGGATCGTGAGAATGACCGCTACGGTATTTGAGCTGAATTCAAAGCCGAAAATTACTGTTGCAGCAAAAGCAACAACGAGGTCGTTCACGAGAGCGAGTACCGAGCAGAGACCTGCTGTCCAACCTCCGATATTTCTGAATCTCAGAGCGATATAGAGGATGATAAGGATAGCTGCGAAAATGACCGCAACAACGCACTTGAGAAGAAACTCTGTACCCGTTGAGGGACTTACATCGTTTGAGTCGTAAAGCTCGAGCTTATTGTCGGGGAACTTCTCCTCGAGAGCCTGCGTAAGCTTTGTCTGGCGCTCGGCTGTGAGACCGTTCTCGGAAGTGAATGCGATCGTAAGCTCCTTAGCCTCGGAGTTGAGGCTCTCGCCTGTTCTGACGTTGATAGACTCTGTAATGACACCCGAAGCGACATTCTTCACCTCATTCGGGTCGATGTCACCCGTGTACTGATAAGTGATGAGCGTACCGCCCTTGAACTCGATAGCGAGGTTAACGCCGCGCACGAGGCTTCCTACCAGTGCTGCAAGGACAATGATGACCGTGACTATGAGTATCATCTTTTTCTGTCCGCAGAAGTTACGGATCTTTGTGTTGACCGGAGCTGCGCTTTCTGTTTTCTTATTGCTCATTTCACGTCACCTCCATAAAGCTTTCTGTTTTTGAAGCACTCGAACTTGGAGAGTGAAGTTACCATAAGTCTTGCTGCGAAAACGCCCATGATGAAGTTGAAGATAACACCTGCGAGGAGCGTAAAGCCGAACGAGTATACAACACCCTCGGCAGTTGCGCC
Source organism: Ruminococcus sp. UBA5129 (assembly GCA_002414125.1). Lineage (GTDB taxonomy): Bacteria > Bacillota > Clostridia > Oscillospirales > Ruminococcaceae > Ruminococcus. The sequence goes on from DHYN01000064.1 coordinate 1,290, forward strand.
GAATGCTGCGAAGATAGTCTTGTTGAGAATGCTTGAGAAGAAGCTTGTCGGCACGCCGAATGCTCCCATGAGCACGATAGCAACGATAACGTTTGTGATGTTGCCGTCGAGGATAGCCGAGAATGCCTTCTTGTAAGCGATCTTGATAGCGGAATCGAGAGTCTTTCCGCTGCGGAGTTCCTCCTTGAGTCGCTCACCGGTGATGATATTGGCGTCAACACCCATACCGACAGCAAGGATAATACCTGCGATACCGGGGATAGTGAGTGTGGAACTCTCTCTGAATCCGAACCAGCCTGATACTACCGCAATGCTTCCTGCGACCTGACCGATAAGTGCGAGAACTGCAACAAAGCCGGGTAGCTTGTAGAGGAAGATCATGTAAACTGCAATAGCAGCGAGTGCGATAGCGCCTGCGAGAAGAATAGCGTTGAGCGAGCCTTCACCCATTGTAGGGGAAATGGTCTTGAAGCTCTTGGTCTCTATCTTGAGCGGGAGCGCACCTGAATTGATCTTGTCCGCAAGGCTCTGAGCATCGTCCATTGACTCAAAGCTGCCCGATATGTAAGCGACCTCGTTGTCGATAGCGCTCTTTACGGTGGGAGCCGAGATCATGATGTTGTCCATCCAGATAGAGATCGGGGTAGATGAGCCTGCGAGCTCCTTTGTAGCCTCATAGAAGGAATCTCTTCCGCTTGAGTCAAGGGTGAGCTGCACCATGTACTCATATTCGTTTGTATCTTCATCGGGGATATAGACAGCCTTTGCACGGCTTACATCCTTACCTGTGATAACGATATCGCCTGAGGGAACAGCCTCGCCGTTCTCGTCCTCAGTAGTATCAGTGCCCTTGCGGAATGTAAGCTCAGCGGTCTCACCGAGCTCCTTGACAGCCTTTTCGGGATCGAAGTTAGTCTCGCCTGCTTTCCAGGGGAAACGCACGATGATCCTGTCGCTCTTAGTGTCGCTGTACACCTCGCTGTCGTTGATGCCCTTAGCGACGAGTCTTGTTTTGATAGTTTCGGTTGCGGCGTTGAGCTGATCCTCGTCAGCGTCAACATCGTTTGCAGGACCGAATGTTACGTCAACGCCGCCCTGGATGTCGATTCCGAGACGGATATCGTCAACGCCGTTGATGATCGGCTTGCTGTTGTCGCCGTAACGATAGTCAAGTCCAAGCACGGAAGATGCCGCGAACAGTAGTATCAAGACAAAGACAACAAAGAATGTAGATTTTTTGGTCTTTTTCACGTTCATGCCTCCTAATTAAATTAGTGTCATACTGACAATTACAATTATTATATTACAAACTTACAAAAAAGTCAAGTATTCAGCGAGAATTCTCTCAAAAAAAACTTGAAAAAAATGTTACTTCAGCTCTGTTGAATAGCTCGCAGACTTATCGGGAACAATATTTCCGTGAAGAATGGTCTCACGAAAAACGCGCTGTTTCGGGAAATAATGACTCTGCTCACCATTCCTGCCGAGGACGGGAACATCAAATGCATAAAAATTTTATGCAAAAGAAATATTGACATTTTGTGTATTATTTGCTATAATAAATTAGATATACGCCGAAAAAAGGGGGAAACAGCATTTTATGAGCAGTCAGAGATCAAGTCAGCAGAGACCTAATATTTTCAGAAAGCTGCTTATTTTCATCATTGTTCTCTCCGTTTTCATGCTGATATATACACTCGTTGCAGCCTATATGAAAAGCAGGTCAAGTCCTTATATTGATGTTTCATCACTCGAACTTGTACAGCTTGATGAGCCGAAGGAGGGCGATCCTATCGCGATCGTTGATACTACTCTCGGCGAGGTGAGATTCGTTCTCTACCCCGAGTACGCTCCGCTTACAGTGAAGAATTTCACGGAGCTTGCAGAAAGCGGCTTCTACAACAACACCTACGTATTTCATTCGGAATCGGGCGCATACTGCGGACTCGGCTGCAAAAACAAAAACGGCTCGGTCAAGGAGGAGCTTAAGCTCGACCGCGAGCTCATTCCGAGAGAGCTTCACCAGAACCTCTGGCCTTTCAAGGGTGCGGTAGTCTCGCTTACGACAAGCATGGACACCACCTTTTTTGAGAGAATGTTCGGAGGCGGAAAATACTACTGCGGAAGCCGTTTCGCTTTTATTAACACACTTGAACTGAGCGATGAGGAAAAGGACAGCCTCCGCGGAAGCTCGGGCAGTGAGGAGCTTGCCGATGCGTTCATCGAAAAGGGCGGTATCCCGAATTTCTCACAGCAGATGACCGTTTTCGGTCAAATCTATCAGGGACTGGATGTTGCCGAAAGGCTTTCTGACCTCGAAACCCTTGTCGGTACGAGCGACATCTTCAAAGTCCCCAAGGACGACATCATGATAAATTCGGTGACTATCGGTCAATACTCTAAGGAGCAAACCACGGAAAGCGCCGCGAATTAGTACATTGTTTTGACTTATTGATCGAGTTGCTCCCGTTTTTAAAGCAATTTGGAGCAATATTCCTCGCCAAACGCAAAAGCTTTTCTAAAAGCTGACAAAAATTCGCGCAGACTATTTACAAATGAGGATAATTATTGTATAATAAAAAAGTTAGATTGGATAAATTCAAAAAAACATTTTTGGGAAGATTACTTAATGATTTTAAGTTTAAGGAGTGACTTTGCAATGCTTAAGAAAGTATTGGCAGTTCTTATGTGCTGCACTATGGCAGCACCTGCGCTCGCTTCGTGCGGCAAAAAAATTGAGGTCAGCGAAAAGACAGGCGTTTCCGATAAGGATTCAAATGTCGGCATAGCGAATATGACAGCTCCCGAAAAGGGCGATCAGATCATCATTATGAATATCAAGGACTTCGGTGAAATAAAGATAAGACTTTTCCCCGAATATGCTGATAAGGGTGTTGAGAACTTCGTTACCCTCGCAAAGAAAGGCTATTATGACGGTCTCACATTCCACAGAATTATCAAGGACTTCATGATACAGGGCGGCGACCCGACAGGCACAGGTATGGGCGGCGAGTCGATCTGGGGTGAAAAGTTCGACGGCGGTTCAAGCAGCCACCTCATCAACTGCTCGGGTGCTCTCGTTTACGCAAACAGCGGTTCGACTGCTACAGACGGTTCGCAGTTCTATATCGTTACTGCGCCGGAGGTCTCCGATTCCTACCTTGCTCAGCTTGAGCAGAAGGGATTCAAGTTCTCTGATGAGGCTAAGAAAATATACGGCAAGGCTGGAGGCGCACCGTGGCTTGACGGCAGCTATACAGTGTTCGGTCAGGTATATGACGGTCTCGATGTCGCCTATAAGATGTCGCAGGTAGAGACGTATACAGATAATTCAAGTTATCCGCCCCGTGAGAATATTCCGGTAACGAATGTTGTTATAGAGTCCGTAAAGGTAGGGGAATACGACGGCGGACAGATCCGTTGGTACATCAGCGACTATGAATAAAATATATTAAAGCGCCTCGCACATCCGCACGCTTAAGCGTGCTCCTTGCGGATCGGCAAATAGCAAACG
>DHYN01000064.1:4826-11777 GCA_002414125.1 Ruminococcus sp. UBA5129
CGGGCACTGAATAAAAGAAAAGAGGTTCGGGAGCTTTTACCCGAAAATAAGGAGAGAGTTTTTTGGATAAGTTTGTTATTAAGGGCGGACGCCGTCTCACGGGCGAGGTCACTGTCAGCGGTGCAAAAAACGCTGCCGTTGCTATCCTTCCTGCTGTTATTCTTTCGGATGAGCCCTGTGTTGTGGAAAATGTCCCCAACATCAGCGACGTTAATATCAGTCTCAAAATACTTAAAGAAATGGGTGCAGAAGTAGAATGTCTCGAAAAGGACTGCTATCGCATCGACCCGACAAGCATCAATAAGTGCTGCGTTCCGTATGAAACTGCCCGCAAAATGCGCGCCTCATATTACTTCCTCGGTGCACTCCTCGGAAAATTCAATAACGCAAGAGTCTCAATGCCCGGAGGCTGTCCCCTCGGCGACAGACCTATCGACCAGCACCTCAAGGCGTTCTCGGCTCTCGGAGCTGAATATACGCTAAGTCAGGGCATGATCGACCTTCGCGCCCAGAAGCTCAAGGGAAGTCAGATCTTCCTTGATGTGGTCTCAGTAGGCGCTACTATGAACGCCATGCTCGCAGCCGTAAAGGCTGAGGGTCTCACAATAATTGAAAACGCTGCCAAAGAACCGCATATCGTCGATCTCGCCAACTTCCTCAACTCTATGGGAGCTAATATCATGGGTGCAGGTACCGATGTTATAAAGGTGCGCGGCGTTGAGCATCTCCACGGCACTGCCTACGCCGTTATACCCGATCAGATAGAGGCAGGTACTTTCATGATAGCGGCTGCCGCTACAAAGGNNCGCTGTAAAGGCAGACGGTCTTACAATTATTGAGAATGCCGCAAAAGAGCCGCATATCGTTGATCTCGCGAATTTCCTTAATTCTATGGGAGCAAATATCATGGGAGCAGGTACGGACGTTATCAAGATTCGAGGCGTTGAGAGGCTTCACGGTACGAATTATGCCGTAATTCCCGATCAAATCGAGGCAGGTACGTTTATGATAGCCGCTGCCGCTACAAAGGGCGACGTCATCATCAAGAATATCATCCCCAAGCATCTCGAATCCATTACCAAAAAGCTCGAAAAGATCGGTGTAAACATCGAACAGTACGATGATTCCATGCGTGTATGGGTAGACGGTCCGCTTGTAAAGACAAGCGTTAAGACAACTCCGCATCCCGGCTTCCCGACAGATATGCAGCCGCAGATCGCTGCGCTCCTTACTCTCGCTTCAGGTACGAGTATCGTTACCGAGGGCGTCTGGGAGCAGCGTTTCCGCTATGTTGACGAACTCAGACGTATGGGCGCGGATATCTCCGTTGACGGAAAGGTCGCTGTTATCGAGGGCACAGGAAAGCTTATGGGAGCTCCCGTAAAGGCTTGTGACCTCAGAGCAGGCGCTGCACTCATCATTGCAGGTCTCGCGGCAAGCGGTATCACTGAGATTGAGGACATCTTCCATATCGAACGCGGCTACGACTGCATGGAGGGCAAGCTCCGTGCGATGGGCGCTGACATCGAAAAGATATCTGTTCCCGATTCTTCTGCTAAGGACGGCAAGAAAGAAGCTGTTTAAAATATTTTTTCGCTCAAAACACTGCATGGAGTTTCTCCGTGCGGTGTTTTTTCAAATCTCCCATATGAAATTATGCGATATTTGTCGTTTTATATGGAAATTTCCAAAAATAAAAAAAATATTATTTTCCTCTTTATTTTTTTGGAGAAATGGTGTATAATTAGTATGTGTAACACTACGCGGAAAAGTCCGCATGAATGTATAAGGAGTATTGTACATGAATAAATATTCTCTCGGAATAGACGTTGGTTCAACAACGGTAAAGACCGTTATCACCGACTCGGACGGTAATATCATATACTCAAAATATCAGCGCCATCTCTCCAAGGTCAAGGAGACTGTGACCGATCAGCTCAAGATCATTCAGGCGGATCATCCTAATGAAGAATTTACCGTATGCATCACAGGCTCAGCAGGTCTCGGACTTGCAAATTCGGCTGAGATACCGTTTGTTCAGGAGGTCCATGCCGCCTTTCTCGCTGTTAAGAAAAAGCAGCCCGATGCGGATGCCGTTATCGAGCTCGGCGGCGAGGATGCGAAGATAATCTTCCTCACAGGCGGCGTCGAACAGCGTATGAACGGCTCTTGTGCAGGAGGTACAGGCGCTTTTATAGATCAAATGGCTACTCTCCTCGGTATAACTGCCGATGAGCTTGACGAGCTTTCGCTCCGTGCGCAGAAGGTGTATCCTATTGCATCACGCTGCGGAGTTTTTGCCAAGTCCGACATCCAGCCTCTTCTCAATCAGGGAGCTCGACGCGAGGACATCTCCGCGAGCATCTTTCAGGCTGTTGTCGATCAGACCGTATCGGGTCTTGCTCAAGGTCGTACTATCGAGGGAAAGGTGCTGTTCCTCGGCGGACCTCTTTTCTTCCTCAAGGGACTCAAAAAAGCTTTCGTGAATACGCTCGGTCTTGACGAGGAGCACGCTGTGTTCCCCGAGGAAGCTCCCGTATTCGTGGCTTACGGATGCTCGATATATGCTTCCGCTTCCGAGACTGCATTCCCGATAAAGACTCTTATCGAGAAGATCGAGAACGCTTCTGCTTCAGATACTATCATCACAGGCGAGCCGCTTTTCAAGTCGCATTCGGAATACGATGCCTTTATAGAACGCCATAAGAAATTTGACCTCAAATACGCTGATGCAGCTACATATGAGGGCGATGCATACCTCGGTATAGATGCCGGCTCGACCACAACAAAGCTCGTACTCATCACTGATGACGGACGTATGCTCTACAGTCACTATTCCTCGAATCAGGGTCAGCCCCTCGATAAGATCGTTGAGCAGATCAAGAAGATCTATTCGCTCATCAATCCTAAGATCACGATCAAGGGCGCTGCTGTAACGGGCTACGGCGAGGATCTCATCAAGTCGGGTCTTTCTATCGACTTCGGTATAGTTGAGACAGTTGCTCACTTCAAGGCGGCTTCGTATTTCTGTCCGTCAGTTGATTTCATCATCGACATCGGCGGTCAGGATATCAAGTGCTTCAAGATAAAGAACGGTGCTATCGACAGTATCATGCTCAATGAGGCGTGCTCATCGGGATGCGGCTCGTTCATACAGACATTCGCAATGGCGCTCGGCTACGATATAGCTGAATTCGCTCAGCTCGGTCTGTTTGCAGAGCACCCCGTGGATCTCGGCTCACGCTGCACGGTATTCATGAACAGCTCCGTAAAGCAGGCTCAGAAGGACGGCGCTACCGTTGAGGACATCTCGGCAGGTCTCTCATCGTCGATCATCAAAAACGCTGTCTACAAGGTCATCAGAGCAAGATCAGCAGATGAGCTCGGCGAAAATATAGTCGTGCAGGGAGGAACGTTCCTGAACGATGCAGTGCTCCGTTCGTTTGAAAAGGAGCTTGGAAAGAACGTTATCCGTCCCTCTATCTCGGGACTTATGGGCGCTTTCGGATGCGCTCTCTACGCTAAGGAAATGAATATAGAGAAGTCCTCGATCATCGGCAAAGACGATCTCGAAAGCTTCTCATACACGTCAAAAACGGCTCAGTGCGGAGGATGCACCGCAAACTGTCAGCTCAATATCATCAGCTTCGGCGGCGGAAGAAAGTTCATATCAGGCAACCGCTGCGAAAAGGGAAGCGGCAAGGCTGCAAAGAACGATCTGCCTAATCTCTATGAATATAAGTACGACAGCATCCTCAATACCGTGAAGTCGGATCAGCCGTCAAAGCCGATCGCTAAAGTCGGACTCCCGCTTGCACTCAACTTCTACGAGCAGATGCCGTTCTGGCACACTCTCTTCACCGAGCTTGGATTCGAGACGGTCATCTCCGATGAGAGCTCGCGAAAGATGTACTATCTCGGTCAGCATACGATACCCTCAGATACGGTCTGCTATCCGGCTAAGCTCACTCACGGTCACATAGAGGATCTTCTCGACAAGGGTGCTGACTTCATCTTCTACCCCTGCATGAGCTACAATATTGACGAGGGCGAGAGCGATAACCACTTCAACTGCCCGATCGTTGCGTACTACCCCGAGCTGCTTCTCGCGAACAATCCGCGTCTCAATGAAAAGAACTTCATTCATCCGTATATGGATCTGAATAAGCACAAGAACGTTGTAAAGGTGCTCTCTGCATCGTTAAAGAAGTACAATATAAAGGGAAAAGTCCCTGCTGCCGTTGAAAAAGCTTTTACTGCAATGGAGAAATACCGCCGCGATGTCGCAGCAAAGGCTCAGGAGATCATCAGCAAGGCTCGCGAGGAGGGAAGGAGCATTATCGTCCTCGCAGGCAGACCCTACCATATCGACAAGGAGATTAACCACGGCATACATAAGCTCATCACGAGCCTCGGAATGGCTGTTGTGACTGAGGACAGTATCGCTATGCACGCTCATACGCCCCATCTCAGCGTTCTCAACCAGTGGACATATCACTCGCGACTCTACCGCGCCGCAGAGTACGTCACGACTCAACCCGATATGCAGCTCATCCAGCTCGTATCGTTCGGGTGCGGAATTGATGCCGTTACGACAGACGAGATACGCTCTATCCTTGAATCAAAGGGTAAGCTCTACACCCAGCTAAAGATCGACGAGATCAATAACCTCGGCGCTGCAAGGATAAGACTAAGAAGCCTTGTTGCCGCTATGAAAAAATAATTTACCACGGAGGAAATCATGTCGGAATACGTCAGATTCACAAAAGAAATGAAGGATACTCATACTATCCTCATACCCGATATGCTGCCTATACACTTCAATCTTTTGATAAGCATCTTTGAAGCGCAGGGCTATAAGCTCGAGCTGCTCCGCAACGACTCGCGCGCCGTTGTCGATGAGGGACTCAAAAATGTTCACAACGATACATGCTATCCTGCACTGCTCGTTATCGGTCAGTTCATGGACGCTCTCAAAAGCGGAAAATATGACCCCGATAAGACCGCTCTGCTTATTACTCAAACGGGCGGAGGCTGCCGCGCTTCAAATTACATACATCTTCTCAGAAAGAGCGTTGCGAGAAACTTTCCGCAGGTACCCGTTATTTCACTCAACTTCAGCGGTCTGGAGAAGGAAAGCTCCTTCCCGATAACCGCTCCGACATTTATCAAGCTGCTTTATGCCGTCCTCTACGGCGACCTGCTCATGACGTGCTACAACAAGTGCCGCGCATATGAGCTTGTCAACGGCTCGTCCAAGAAAACCCTTGACAAGTGGCAGAAAAGACTCGGCGACTATTTCCGCACAGGCAGCGGAAAATACCGCAATACTAAGAAGCTATACAAGGAGATCCTTGACGACTTCGGCAGGATCGAGCTGAGCAAGGCTCCGAAGATCAGAGTCGGCATTGTCGGCGAGATTTATGTAAAATATTCGCCGCTCGCCAACAACCACCTCGAGGACTTCCTCATCTCAGAGGGCTGTGAGCCTGTCGTTCCGTCACTGCTCGAATTTGTCATGTACTGCGCAGCGGCAAATTTCAATAACGCTAAGATATACGATAACAAATCGCTCAAGTCGTTCCTCTTCAAGGGCGGCTATAAGCTCATATACTCCATGCAGAAAGGTCTTATCAAGGCTATGAAGGAACACGGTAAGTTCGATCCGCCTCACGATTTCGAGCATCTGCGCCGTCTTGCCGATAAGTACATCAATCAGGGCGTCGTTATGGGCGAGGGATGGCTCATACCTGCTGAAATGGCTGCACTCGCACAGTCGGGTGTCGAAAATATCATCTGCGCTCAGCCGTTCGGCTGTCTGCCTAACCACATTGTCGCAAAGGGTATGTCCAGAGCGATCAAGCAGGATAATCCCAACGCAAATATAGTCGCTATCGACTACGATCCCGGAGCTACACGAGTAAATCAGGAAAACCGCATCAAGCTCATGCTTGCAAATGCTAAGAGGTGAATCAAGTGATAAGAACAAGAGACGGTGAAACAGTTACACCAAAAAACGAGTCGCAAGCTCACGCACTTAACGCTCTGTATGGCAATGCCGTCGGCAGAGGGGCGCTTAAGGTGCTCACCGCACCTGCTTTGTCAAAGGCTGTCGGAGCTTTTATGGATTCTCCTGCTTCAAAGCCCCTCATTGACAGATTTGTGAAGTCTAACAATATCGACACATCTCAGTATATAATGAGCGGTATCGACTCGTACAACGCATTCTTCACACGCAGGATAAAATCAGGAAAACGTCCCGTTGATCTCAATAAAGAGCATCTTATCAGCCCGTGTGATGCAAAGCTGACAGTCTGCCGCATCAACGAGGACAGTCTCTTCGCGATCAAGGATTCGCTCTACAGCGCTGCCGATCTTATCGGGAATGAGCGTATCGCAAAGCGTTACACAGACGGTCTGTGCCTCATTTTCAGACTCGAGGTCGATGACTACCATCGCTACTGCTACATTGACAGCGGCGTGAAGTCGGCAAACGTGTTCATCGAAGGCGAGCTTCATACAGTCAACCCGATCGCTCTTGAGCACTACAATATCTACAAGCGCAACAGCCGCGAGGTCACCATGCTCCGTACCGAAAGCTTCGGCGATGTTATCCAGACCGAGGTCGGCGCGATGCTTGTCGGACGTATCAAAAACCGCCACGGAAAGGGCTATCACTTCACGCGCGGCGAGGAAAAGGGGATGTTTCTCTTCGGAGGTTCAACGATCGTTCTGCTCATTGAAAAGGACAAGGTCGAGATCGACAGCGATATTCTCCTGAACTCAGCCGAAAACTGCGAGACAGTTGTAAAATACGGTGAAAAGATCGGTATAAAAGCTTCCTCAACGACACGATAACAGCATTTGCTTTTTATATGCAATATCGAGATGGTATCGGGAGACTCTGCCTCCCGAACCCTCCGCCAAAGGGATGAATATCCCTTTGGAATC
>DHYN01000064.1:11815-12100 GCA_002414125.1 Ruminococcus sp. UBA5129
GAATTTATCTCTTGGCAAAAAAACCGAGAACAAGGTCTCCGATAACCGTCCGAATATTACATAAAAGCAAATGCTGTATAATATCGTTAAAGAAGCTTTTCCATAAACAAAAACTCCCCTGTAAAAACAGGGGAGCAGATTATGCTTATATAGGCTATTATCAGCCGGCAGCATTGAGCTTCTTAGCGAGCTGAGACTTTGTTCTTGCAGCCTTATTCTTGTGCATAAGACCCTTAGCGCAAGCCTGATCTACCCTCTTGATAGCAACCTTGATAGCCTCAGCCT
>DHYN01000064.1:12147-13379 GCA_002414125.1 Ruminococcus sp. UBA5129
TTTCTTGACTTGTTAGCAGCAGCCTTTGTAGCATTGACCTTTACTCTCTTCTTAGCAGATTTGATATTCGGCATTTCGTTACACCTCCTTGAAATTGCGCGGTCTGTTTGTATATCCGACCGCATTTTACAAATAATAGGAGCATACCTGAGTTATATGCTCCCAAGCAGATGCAACGCACACCTGCACTGAGACAATAATAATTTTACCATTTTTCGCGGCATTTTTCAATAGGCAAAACATAAGTTTTTTGACAAAATTTTAACCGAAGTTTAGTTCAATATGTACAAATATTCAGGAGGAACATATGAAATCAAGAACAGACCTCGCTGTAGAGAGCCTTGCCGAACGCATAGAAGCTGTTGGGGGAGTCCGCCAATACTGCCGCGGAAAGGCATTTTCCATTACGGAAATAGTGATAGATGACGATTCCTACCTCGAAACGATAGGAAAGGGCAAGGGACGCTATATCACGCTCGAGGGAAGCAGTCTCAGCCGCTATTCCGATGATTACGAGGCAATGATCTACGAGCTTGCCGAGGAGCTGACTACACTGATCCCTGACGGAGAGGTGCTCATAGTAGGACTTGGAAACAATGATATTACGCCGGATGCGCTCGGACCCCAGACTGCCGCGAAGATCATCGCGACACGTCATCTGCGTGATGAGCTTGACAGCGATGAGGAGAAGTTTCTTACGTCACTGCGCCGCGTAAGCGTATTCGCCGGCGGAGTACTCGGTCAGACGGGTATCGAGACGGCAGAGATCGTAAGGGCAATATGCAACGAGCTAAAACCTGATGCAGTCATAGCGATAGACGCGCTTGCGTGCTCAGATGTGAGCCGCCTCGGGACGACTATTCAGCTTTCCGACAGCGGCATATCTCCGGGAAGCGGAGTTTCCAACGCACGGCGCGCTCTCACTGAGGAGCAGCTTGGCGTGCCCGTGATCGCCGTGGGCGTGCCAACAGTCGTTGATATGCACACAATTGTCCGCAGCCTTACAGGAAGCAGCATATGCGGTGATATACCGAACATGATGGTAACTCCGCGTGACATCGACCGTCTGACGGAGCGTGCTTCACAGTTGATAGCCTTTGGGCTGAATCTCGCACTCCACCCGACTCTCTCGCTCGATGATGTACGCGGTCTGTTTTAGGAATATTTCTAAAAGCGCTGCATATAATATATTATTAAGCGACCTTAAGGTAACACCGCACAAAGCCCGCCTG
>DHYN01000064.1:13438-19260 GCA_002414125.1 Ruminococcus sp. UBA5129
CGAGCCGTTTTTTATGTATCAGAAGTAATTTCTGCGGATGACCTCCTCGCATTCGGAAGCCGTCATACCGTTTTTTATATCCCTGCTGTAGAGCAGTTCGAGTATGGAAAGGTCTATCTCACTTGGTTCGGTGACGGTAGAATCGTACTGATAGACGATGCTGTCCGGACGCAATTCGCTGTCACAAACTCCGAGTCCGTTGATGATCTCCTCTGCAATGACCGAGCAGCGCGTTTCCTGGTCGCAGCTTATACATACGCCTATAACTGCTCTTGTGATCTCGTTATCGTTGTTGAACCAAAACGTCACCGCGCCGTCGGCAGATTCACTGTTGATGTCGCTGTCGAACATTCTTTTGAACTCCCTGTCCGTCACAAAATTGATGTCCATATTGCACTCATCCTTAGAGGAAGCCTGTCTCATCCTCGGGAATCCCACTATCGAATTGAGCAGCTTAGCCGTTTTCTCGACAGCCTTGACGTCCTCCGAAGAAGCTTCACCCGAGATATAGTACATGATCGTCTCATTCCACTTCTGCACGAGACCTGCCGATTCATTATCGTTTGTATACTCGGCGGAATTGACGATCTCGGTGAAGTACTCCACCATGTTATCGACCATACAGCCCTCGACATAATATTCCGAGTGGGTATTTCTTGACATGGCTAAGAAGCCTGAAAGCATCATTTTTCCGCCTGTTGAGACATGCGCATAGTATGATAGTATCAGAGACGCATCTATCGGATCAACAGAACCGTCCCTGTTTACATCGGCGGCTGTAAAGCGTGCTCCGCTCAGCTCATCTGTCCCTTTTGCGGAGCGCTGTTCATATGAGATAAGCACTGCCGATGCATCAATAGCATCAATAGCACCGCTGCCGTCCACATCGCCGAGGTGATACTTCACCGAAGCTCCGCCCGTGAACGGAGCTGTCAGCAGTGCGGCGGCTGCGACCAGACTAATGGATCGCATCTTTTTTCCTCAGTTCAGTTTTCGGATGCTTGGGAGGTCTCCTCTTCTGCTTCCTCGGTCGTTGTTTCTGAGTCGCTGTCATCAACGGAACCCTCAGCCTCCGTTGATGCCTCTGACGGCTCTTCCTCGGTCGGCGCCTCGGGCTCAGTGGCTTCCGCGGGAGCTTTCTCCTCGTTGACGTAAACCGTTACGATAAAGCCGTCGATATTATTTCCTGATATTTCGTACTTTTTGTCTGACGGAACGGGGATATACGTCATCTCAGAGCTGTCATCGGATGCCACGAAGTAAACCTCGTACTCGATGTTGTTTCCATCGGTGAAGCTGATATGCTCACCGTCGTAAGGATGCTCGCGAACCGTGTCGATGTATTCCTCGAGGCAGAGACCGTTGGTGTACATATAAAAAGCATGCGGAACGCCGACATAGCGGTAGTGCCATGCCTCATACTGTATCTCTGTGATCTCTGTTTTGTCCTCGGGATAGCGGAGGATGAAGCCATACTGCCAACAGTTTTTGTTTATCCATTCGTACTTGCCCGTTCCGTCATAATCCCAAGTGGTGCTCGTGGTGAAGTCCATAGCATAACCGGATTCGTGCTCGCTGTGACCGGGCTTTGCAACCTTTGTGGAATAGTCTTTTCCTGTGCTTTCGAGGTCGGCATCATATAGCTCCTGCTGTTTGGCGGTAGTTCTGAAGCCGCCGATAACAACGAGGTCATCATAATTGGTAGCCTTGTTGAAATCGCGTGTCATGCTGATGAGCGGCTGATACACGCATCTCAGTATCTTCATATTAAAGTCGTTTCCGACAATGAACGTCTCTTCATCCTGATTCTTGTTCTCGTTGTTTATCGAGACAAGATCCTCGTTTCCCCCGAGATATTCGTGCTGATTGTTCACGAGAATAAGATCGCCCTTGAACTTGTCCTTTGTAGAAACGGGCGTATTCTCATATATCGTCATATTTGGGTCAAAAGCCTCGGTAACGGGCTGTGTCATGTCGATCTGTATATCGGATGCATCCGAGACATCAGCGCTTCCAAGCTCCGTAGTCTTGTTCACGGCGTTGTAGATACCGTATCCGCCAAGACCGACTATTAAAGCAGAGATCACGATCTCCGTAGCGATACGGGCGCGTCTCATGCTGTTCCTTATACTTGTATTTTTGCTCATAATTAGCTCCTTTTCAACGATCCCTCTAAATTACACATATCTATCTAAGATAATTATACCACAAAGCGTTCAAGAAATATAGTCCTTAGCGGTAATGTTTGGCGAAGTGACAAAAAACAACGTTCACAAAGGTTGATAATATGTGAATATAAACGGATTCACTAAAAGAAACAGACGAGTTTTCGCTCGTCTGTGGTAAATTTGTTATTATCTCAGCTTTCTTTGGGAGCTGACTTTTTGCCGACCGACTTTGAGACGAGGCGCTTGAGGCGAGTGCAGGTCTCCATAGGAAATTCTGTGACGAAGGTAACTGCCTGCTCATGAGCCTCCTCTGGGGGGAGACGAAGAAATTTGTGAAAGAAGGTGTACACCTCGGAGAACACCGCAAACAGTTGACCAACCTCCTTTACGCCCTCCTCGGTGAGACGGACGCTGTTGCAGAAATCGTCACGGACGAGTCCCGAGTTCGCGAGACATCTGAGCATCTTGCTGACACTCGGTCTCGAAACGCCGAGGTGATGTGATATGTTGACGCACCTTACCGTCTCGCTCGTATCACTCAACTCTTTTATCGCGATAAGATACCTGATATGTCCTGCGCAGTGTTTCACGTCATTTCCTCCTTACTTGTCAGAATCTATAAGGTGCCAGTAGCCTTTGAGGTAAACACCGCCCGAAATAACTGTCAGAGCGGTTGAGATCCACACGAGAACAGGTACGGCGATCGAATCAACATAGTAGTCGATAGCGTCGATGAATCCCCCGTTGAAATCGGTTTTGAGCCACAGCCAGAAGAGTACGGCGATGATAGTCACCATAGTGAATGCGGTCTTGAGCTTACCCCAAATGCCTGCCGCAACGACTACGCCGTTGCCAGCCGAAAGAAGCCTGAGTCCCGAGACCATAAATTCCCTTGCGATGATTATAATAAACGGTATAGCGTTCATCCTCACACTGTCAAGCTCCACGAAAACCGCGAGCGCCGAGATAACGAGCACCTTGTCGGCGAGCGGATCAAGGAATTTGCCGAAGTTCGTAACGAGATTGTTTTTTCGGGCGATGTGTCCGTCAAGCGCATCGGTGACAGACGCCGCAGAGAAGATGAAAAGCGCTGCAAGATAGTGGAACGGGAATTTCAGATACACGAACAGAAGAAAAAACGGGATAAGTACTACTCGTGTAAGTGTCAGCTTATTAGGTAAGTTCATTAGTCTATCACCTCTCCAATCAGATCGTAATCAAGGGTGTCGGTAATGCGTATTCTGACGTAATCACCCATATTCAAAAGCTGTGAGCTTGTGAAGAATACCTTTCCGTCAATATCGGGAGCATCAGCGCAGGTGCGTCCGAAATAGCATTCGCCGAAGCGGTCGAAGCCCTCCACCACGGCAGTTGTCTCAGTTCCGAGAAGCTTTTCGTTGTTCTCGGCACTCGTGAGCATCTGCTGCTCCATAATAATGTCAGCACGGTGAACGGCTGTTTCACTGTCGATCTGATCCGGCATTTTGGCAGCCTTTGTACCCTCCTCCGATGAAAATGCAAAGCAGCCGAGACGGTCGAATTTTACTCTCTGTACAAATTCTGCCAGACGGTCGAACTGCTCCTGCGTTTCACCCGGGAAGCCTGTGATGAGTGTAGTCCTCAGAATTATTCCCGGAACTTTTTCGCGTATTTTAGACATAAGCGCTTCGAGAGAGCTTTCGTCTCCCCAACGGTTCATTCGGCTGAGGATGTCTCCGTCACAATGCTGAATGGGAATATCGAGGTACTTTACGATCTTCTCCTCGTTAGCTATGACATCGAGAAGCTCATCCGTTATACGCTCGGGATAGCAGTACAGCACTCTTATCCAGCGAATCCCCTCGATCTGCGCAAGTCTTTTGAGCAGATCGGGAAGCTTTGACTTGCCGTAGATATCCTCTCCGTAGCGAGTAGAGTCCTGTGCGATCACTATGATCTCGGTGACTCCGTTCTCGGCGAGCCATTTCGCCTCCTTGAGAACATCCTCCATAGGTACGCTGCGGAATTTCCCCCTTATCATGGGGATAGCACAGTATGTGCAGCAATTGCTGCATCCCTCGGCGATCTTGAGGTAGGCGAAGAACGGGAGCGTTGAGATTATTCTGTCGCCCGTAAGCTCTGCATCGAGTTTGGGAGCGAAATTGATATAGCGTTCGTTTGCGAGAACGTGGTCGAGGACATCCACTATGTCCTTGTTGTTGCCGATTCCCACAACTGCGTCAGCCTCGGGAAAAAGCTCGGCAGCCTCCTCGCGATAGCGTTCCGTAAGGCAGCCCGTTATTATGATCTTTTTGAGCGTACCCTCCTCTTTGAGCTTGCCGAGTTCGATTATAGTTTCGATTGCCTCCTCTTTAGCTGACTGAATGAAGCCGCAGGTATTGACTATCGCAATGTCGGCGAGACCCGGCTCGGTCACAAGCTTATAGCCGTGCTTTCTGAGCTTATACAACATTCTTTCGGAATCCACGAGATTTTTCGAGCATCCCAGTGAGACCATACCAACCTTAATGGGCATAATTCATATCCTCCTGATATTTGTAACCACAAATGCTATTGTTCGATGCTGTCAAAGTATTCCCTCACCGCTTCATTGACCTCGCCGAAGCTGTAGCCGAGGCGTACAAGGGCGTTTTTTGCCTTATCTATTGATTTTCTGTCCTCACGGTCGGTAAGCAGATGACCGTATTTTTTTTCGATGAGCTCTGAAAGGTTTCTCGCAAAGGTCTCATCAAAGACGCTCAGTGCATCCTCAATGACGAACCTCGGGATGCCCTTGCGCGACATCTCCATAGAAGCGCGGCGTGCACCGAAGCGGCGTATCTCCACATATTTTCGTGCAAGCTTTTCGGCATAGCGCTCATCGTTTATAAAGCCGAACTCCTCAAGCTTAGCCATTACGGCTTCGCAGAGGGCTTCATTTTTGTAGGTATCCACGAGCTTTCCGAGCATTTCCTTCCGCGAATAGTCACGGATGTCCAGCAGATGAAGCGCGTACTGGTAGCCGCGGCGGAAATTTGAGGCGTAAATCACCTCGCGGAGCTTGGCTCGATCGAGCTCCATATCGGCATGCAGGTCGAAATCTACAATGATGTCGATGTGAAGATAGATCTTTCTGCTGCCGTCAAGCTCCACCTCAAAGGTAGTACCCTTATATCTTTGAATCGAAGTTATTTTCATTAGTTTCCGAGGAGGTCTATCATTCCTCAGCAGGAGTAAACTCCTCGAAATCCTCGTCAATGTCGGCGAGGATAGCATCGTCAGAGCCGCCGTCCGAGGCTTTTGAAGATGATGTAGCCTTTTTCGATTTCTTGTCTGCATCCTCGGAAGCGCCTTCGCCCTCATCGGGAGGTATCACCTGACTCACTTCATCCTTGCGAGCGATTATCTTATCCTCGATCTCCTTCATGAGCTCGGGATTTTTTTCGAGCATTTCCTTTACATTGTCGCGTCCCTGACCGAGCTTATTTCCCTCGTAGCTGAACCAAGATCCGCTCTTTTTGATGATGTCGAGGTCTGTAGCAATATCGACCACCTCGCCTACACGGGAGATACCTGTTCCGTACATCATGTCGAACATACATTCTTTAAACGGAGGAGCGACTTTGTTCTTAACGACCTTGCACTTTGTATGTGCACCTATCGGCTGACCGCCGA
>DHYN01000064.1:19265-21919 GCA_002414125.1 Ruminococcus sp. UBA5129
TGCGGACGGAGGCGTAGAATTTCAGAGCACGACCGCCGGGAGTCGTCTCGGGATTTCCGTACATAACGCCTATCTTTTCGCGAACCTGATTGATGAAGATCGCAACGCAGTTCGACTTGGAGATAGCCGCTGTGAGCTTCCTCATAGCCTGCGACATGAGACGTGCGAGCTGACCTACATGAAGATCGCCCATTTCGCCGTCAATCTCGGCACGCGTTGTCATAGCTGCGATCGAGTCGAGTACGATAACGTCAATAGCTCCCGAACGGATAAGAGCCTCGGCGATCTCGAGCGCCTGCTCGCCGCTGTCGGGCTGTGAAACGTAGAGGTTGTCGATATTGACACCAAGCGCCTTTGCGTAAACGGGATCGAGAGCGTGCTCTACATCAATGAAAGCTACCTCGCCGTCAAGCTTCTGAGCCTGTGCGATGATAGAGAGTGCAACTGTAGTTTTTCCCGAGCTCTCGGGACCGTAGATCTCAACTATACGACCTCTCGGAACACCGCCGATACCGAGAGCCATATCGAGTGTCATAGAGCCTGTCGGGATAGCGTCAACGTTGAGAGTTTTACTCTGTCCGAGGCGCATTATAGCGCCTGCCCCATATTTCTTTTCTATCTGCTTGAGCGCTCCGGAAAGAGCGGTTTTCTTGTCCTCCTTGTCGGTAACGCGAACAACAGCAGCTTTTTTTGCAAGTTCCTTCTTAGCCATTTCAAACCTCCGTAAATAAAGTATGTTTCATATCAGAAAGCCTGCGGCAGAGCGTATTATTCCTCCACAGTCGCGGCTGAGCCTGATGTCGATAAATCCGTTTTTCTCCATGATCCTTGTGACGGCGTCGTGCTGACCCTGCCCGAATTCATATGCGAGGATACCACCGCGTTTGAGCGGATAGCTCCACAGCTCGGTTATTTTCCGATAGAAATCGAGTCCGTCCTCACCGCCGAAAAGCGCTGATCCCGGTTCGTGCCGAACCTCTGTCTGAAGCTCAGCCATATCCTGAGCAGTAAGGTAGGGAGGATTGCTCACGATAACGTCTATGTCCTTAAAGCGCGATACAGTCTCTTTCGAGAGCACATCTCCGCGTATTACCGAGACCTTGACCTTGTTGAGCATTATATTGCGCACAAGGTACTTGTAAGCTTTATCCGAAAGCTCTACAGCGTAGACCTCGCTGTTTGGGAGCTCCTTTTTCAGAGTCACGGCAATACATCCGCTGCCGCTGCAAAGATCGACGATCTTGGGAGAGACGAGTCCCTTTTCCCTGCAAAGACCGATGATCTGCTCGACAAGAGTCTCCGTATCGGGACGCGGAATGAGGACTCCCTCACCCACCGCGAACGGATAGCCGAAGAATTCCCACTGCCCGAGGATATATTGCAGAGGATAGCCCTCGGATCGCTGCTGAGCGAGTCGGATAAGCTTCCTCGCCGTATCGAGCGGTATCTCCGTATCGGGCAGAAGATGTATATTGCGTTTTTCGAGAATGTCCTCAAAAAGACATTTTGTGTCGAAAAATGAAGTTTCCTCATCGTTTCTTGCGATTATTCTCCTACACTCCTCAAAGAGCTGACCGAGCTTTACCATTTGTCCTCCGTCTTGTCATCGGGAATGCAGGGCTTCATAGCGGCGATCGCACATTCGATCTGACTGTCATCCGGTTCACGAGTCGTTATCCTCTGCATTGCAAGACCAGGAGCGGAGAGTATGCGTGTGAAAAGATTATCATTATTGCCTGCAAGTCGGATGAATTCATATGATATTCCGACAATGAGCGGCAGGAGCACGAGGCTTGCTATGACTCTCTTCCACGTTACCGTGAACGGCACAAAGCACATCACGAAAATGCTCACGATGAGCACAATAAAGATGAAGCTCGTACCGCATCTTTTATGGAAGCGTGTCTGTTTGCGAACATTCTCGACCGTCAGAGGAAGCTCAGCCTCATGGCAGGCGATTGTTTTATGCTCAGCACCGTGGTACTCGAACTGTCTGCGGATATCCTTGAGAAGGCTTGTGAGCGCCATATAGCTCACGAATATCGCGATCTTGACGACACCCTCAGCCATTGAACGTATTATCCTCGACTCGGTGAGCGGCTTTATCAGACTGACAACGAACTTCGGCAGGAACACGAAAAGTCCGACTGCGATAATGATGCCGAGGATCGTTCCGATAGTCATTGCGATATTATAAAAAGCCGAGCCGTTCTCCTGCTCCTCTTTTTCCTCCTCGGTCATCTGCTTTTCAGCGGATCTCATCATATACTTGTAACCCTTTATCATTGATGTGATGAAGCTCACGCAGCCTCGCACGAGAGGAGTTTTCTTGTACCACGGCGCATTCTTGCCGTTGCGTTCGTCCCATATTTCGAGGTCTATCGTGCCGTTGGGCAGGCGGCATGCCATAGCGCCCTTGTTCGGACCGAGCATCATGATGCCCTCTATAAGCGCCTGTCCGCCTATCTTTGACTTGAATTTTTCCGATGTAGTGCTGTTCTGATCCTTACTCATATTTCTCCTTTTTGACGCTTCAGCCGATGGCAGGCAGTGTGATCGTGATCGTTGTACCCTTGCCCTCGCCCGGGCTTGCGATGTCCATTGTACCGCCGTGCATCGTGATGATCTCATCGGCGACAGCCAGACCTATGCCC
>DHYN01000064.1:21959-27758 GCA_002414125.1 Ruminococcus sp. UBA5129
TACCGCAGCCTGTATCGGCAACGATTATCTTTATTTTTGCGGCGGACTGCTCGGCTTTTATTGTGATAGTATCGCCTGCAGAGGAATATTTCACCGCATTGTCTATGATATTTATGAACACCTGACGGATACGGTTTTTATCACCGTAAACGAACGGAAGCATCTCTGGTTCATCGTAAACTATCTGCTTCTGCTCGCGGCGAGCCTTTTCCGTATAGATGAGCACCGCATCGCCGAGCTCTGCGAGAATATCCATATTTTCGCTTCTCAGAGTGAAATGACCGCTCTGCATACGCGAGAAGTCGAGCAGCTCCTCTACCATTTGAGAAAGACGCTCCGTCTCGCTTACTATAACGCCAACGCCCTTTCGGGTCGTATCGGGGTTGGATTCGGAATCGAGCATAAGCGTTTCAGCCCAGCCCTTTATTGCGGTGAGCGGTGTTCTCAGCTCATGCGATACCGATGAGATGAACTCGTTTTTCATAGCCTCCGCATTTGACAGCTCGTCAGCCATATGGTTGATAGCGGTGCAGAGCTCGCCGATCTCGTCATCGGAGTTATTGCTTATACGCACCGAGAAATCTCCCATTGCGAACTTTCGTGCTATCGTACTGATCTGCCTGATCGGCTTTACGATCGAACCTGCGAAAAAGATTCCCGTAGTGACGATTATAAAGATTATCGCGAGACAGACTATCGAAACTGCCGCGATATACCCGTGCACCGAGCTGTCGATCTCGGTAAGCGAGGTGACCATACGCACGGAGCTGTATTCCGAGCTCATTGAGGAAATCGGTACGGAAACTGCCATTATCTTCTCGCCGCTGGGAAGCTTTCCGACATAATAGCCCTCTCCATCGGACATTGCCTGCTCGTAGTCGGGCATCGAAACCGAGTCATCGGGCGAGAATCCCGAGGAGGTGAGCACGACATGACCCTTGGAATTGATCGCCATAAGCTCGATCTTATCCTTTTCGTTGAATGTTTCGAGCATATTTCTCATTTCCGAGGAAAAGTTTGCGGAGCTGTCCTGCGAGTGGATCCCCAAAACGCTGGTAACGGCGTTGATCTTGGATACGAGGTACTGCTTTGCCGAGCTGTAGAAATAGCTCTGTACCGCGTAGATAAACGACATTTCAATAACGACCAGCGCAAGTATAACAACGCCGAGATTATTTACTATCCAGCGCTTGGTGATGCTTTTCTTAGCCATTACTGCGTGTCATTCCATTTATATCCGTATCCCCAGATGGTGATGATATATTTCGGACAGGACGGCTCATCCTCGATCTTCATTCTGATCCTTCGGATGTTGACGTCCACGATCTTATCATCGCCGTAGTAGCTCTCACCCCAAATATGGTTGAGGATACTTGCGCGGTCGAGGGCGGTATTCTTATTGTTCATGAAAAATTCGAGTATCTGATACTCGACCTGAGTCAGCTCGATCGGCTCACCGTTCTTGGTGACCGTGCGGCTCTTCAGGTTGAGAGTGAAAGGTCCCGACTCCACCAGCGACTGCTTCTCATTCTTGATGAAGCTCATGCAGACTCTGCGGTAGATAGCATCCACGCGCGCGGTAAGCTCCGAGGGGGAGAACGGCTTTGTGATATAGTCGTCTGCACCGATCATGAGTCCACTGACCTTGTCCATTTCCTGAGTACGCGCTGTCAGCATGATTATACCGATAGTAGAGCTTTTCTCGCGTATCTTTTTACAAACCGTAAACCCGTCAATACCGGGCATCATTATGTCAAGCAGTACGATGTCGAAGTTACCGTGCTCCGTCTCGAACGTTTTTAGTGCAGCCTCGCCGCAGTCAACGTCCACTACATCGTAGCCTGCACGCTTGAGGTTGATGACGACGAATTCGCGGATGGTAGCTTCGTCCTCGCATACAAGAATGCGTTTCATGTTATCACTCCTTCATTTTTTTAGTCTCTGTATCTGAACCCGACTGCCGCATCGCCTGCCGACAGATCGAGTCCGTCATTACCCTTATTTGTCGGAATAAAGCCGAGATACGTCAGCTCGCCTTTAGTTCGCAGCAGCATATACCCGTTGGAAAGCCTGTCCTGAAGAGAAGCCGTATCCCTTGCGCAGCAGATGCGGAAGAGCTCCCTTCCGACCTTATTTCCCGAGAACTCACAGAATACGAGCTCATCGTTTACCGAATCCCTGCGGACGGTCACGCGGTTGTACCAGCGATTCGGGAAAACGAAGATATATCCGTCATTTACGCTGTAATACGAGGTGTACTTGCGTTCAAGGGAATCGTCCTCGCAGACAGTGAGCCAGCTTGTGAGCTTCATCTGCTCGCCCTCCGAGACCTCCGAATAACCGGGAGCGACTGTCTGCACCGGTATTTCGGGAGTACCGTCACTGTCGATATCGAGAAGGCTGCATCCCTGCGGACGCACTGTCGCAAGACTCTTTTCGGGCGTATCAAATACCTTTCCGAGACCGTTTTCGTTCATGAAGAGAACATCGGTCTGGATAAGTCCCGAGCCCGACTGAGCGTCTATATACAGACCTTTTCTTCCTCCGCTGAGACTGCCGTAGGTGATCTTCTCGTACTCCGAGAAGCTCCCGCTCAGTTCGAGGCTGTATTTATGGTATATGCCGTCCTCATCGAGCTTATACGCCTCCGCAACGGCAGGCGAGCCCGAAGCCTGACCTGCGAGCAGAAGAAATTCGCTTTCGCCGTCAGAATCGAGGTCGGTGATGTCGAAGAATGAGTACTGCGACGAGAACGTCTGTTCGATTGTTCCGCCGTCATAGTTATAGACCGAGACATTTTTCTCGGAACGGTTGATGAGACTGCTTCCGATGAGCAGGTTGATCCTGTTATTCGAGCCGAGCCTTGAGATCATTACCTTTTCGATCTCCGAGCCCTCTGCCGGCGTATCGCATACAGAGCGCCATTTCCCGTCAAACTGGTCGAGAATGTTTATACGCAGTGTATTTTCCTCAACTGCAAGACCTGTTTTCTCGTAAAAAACAACAGCCTCCGTTCCGCCGTCACCGTCAATGTCATCAACGATGAATGCAGAAAGATATGAGCCTGATTTCGGGTATTTCAGGCTTATAGAGCCGCCTGCGGCATCGGTAAGCGCGCTGTATATCTGCTCCTGCTGAACGCTGAGCTTCGGCGGAGCCATTAGAGTGTCGATACTCGAGCCGAAAGAACAGCCCGTTAGCAGTGTACAGACGCACACTGCTGAGATCATTCCCGATATTTTCACGATATATCTATCCTATATGTATATTTTATCTGTCTGCGAGCCTGATGTATTCCCTGTTCTTGGTGATAGCCTTGTAAGCAGGACGGATGATCCTTCCGCCTGTGAGTATCTCCTCCATACGGTGAGCCGACCAGCCTGCGATACGCGAAACTGCGAACAGCGGAGTGAAGAGATCCTCGGGGATGCCGAGCATACGGTAAACGAGTCCGGAATACATATCAACATTGGCACACATCGACTTTGAGCTTCCTTTGACCTCCTTAAAGACCTCCGGTGTAAGACGTTCGATCGTGTCGAGGAGGTTGAATTCAGCCTCGATCTCTCTGCCCTTTGCAAGCTCGAAAGCCTTTTTCTTGAGAATTTTTGCACGCGGATCGGAAATTGTGTAAACAGCATGTCCCATACCGTAGATAAGTCCAGAGCCGTCATTGGCTTCCTTGCGGATGACCTTGCGTATATAGTCGGCGACTTGACCCTCATCGTTCCAGTTGGCAATATTTTCCTTGAAATTGTCGAGCATACGGATGACCTTCAGATTAGCGCCGCCGTGCTTCGGACCCTTGAGTGAGCAGATAGCTCCCGAGTATGCCGAATACGGATCGGTGCCTGATGAGGTGAGCGCTCTGCATATGAAAGTAGAGTTGTTTCCGCCGCCGTGCTCGGTCTGGAGCATGAGGAGACGATCGAGCATCTGAGCCTCTTCCTTGGTGTATTCCCTGTCGTGACGGAGCAAAGAGAGGATGCACTGTGCGGTATTTTCCTCGTATCTGATCGGATGCATTATCATGCTCTGGTTATCGAAAACGCGGCGCTTCACCTGATAAGCAGCAGACATGATAACGGGAAGCTTTGCGATAAGGCTTGCGGCAGTTTTCATTTCAAATTCAAGCTCCTTGCTCTCGCATTCCTTATCGTAGGAGTAGAGCGAGAGTACCGAACGCGCAAGCTTGTTCATGATGTTCATGGACGGAGCTTTGAGTATCATATCCTCGATGAAGTCATTAGGTAGATCACGAAGCTGTGCGAGATACGATGTGAAGGCTTCAAGCTCGCTCTGTGTGGGGAGATGACCGAAGAGCAGTAAAAAAACAGTTTCCTCAAATCCGAATCTGTCCTCTGCCTCTACGTTGTTTACGATATCCTCAATATTGTATCCGCGGTAGATAAGCTCTCCGGGGATAGGCTCGATCTCACCCTCGTTGATAACGTAGCCGTGTACATTGCATATTTTCGTTATGCCCGTAACGACTCCCGTTCCGTCGCTTCTTCTCAGACCGCGCTTAACGTGGTATTTTTCGTAAAGACTTGGTTCGATAATGGAATTTTCAGAAAGCTCTCTGCATAAATCTTTAATAGTCTTTCCGGAATTGTTGTAGCTCATTCAAATCACGCTCCTATATTTATACATAATTATTATACACCAAATTCACAGCTATGTCAACGATTTTATCAATGCATGACAAAAGTATTTGCTATTATTTATACAATATAGATGCGCTGTTTTGAGGCTCTCCTGTCGAAAAGTACAAGTTCATACTGCCGCCATACACTGCGCCGACAACGAAAGGATCATCATATGAAACATCGACTTCTTTTTATCACACTTTTTTCTGCTTCTATACTTATTATTCCTGCCGTACCGGCAGCATTTTCGGGCAGGATGAAAGCTTCCGCCGAACCTCAGAGCTCCCGTCAGGAAAGCGAAAAGCCCGTGGAGACCGCTTCCGCGAGTGCATACCGAGTGCTTGACGTCTCCTCGGGACAGGTCTATATTGTATAAATAATAGCNNGCCCGTCAGGGAATATATCATCGGAGCTGTCTGTGCGGAAATGCCTGCAACATTCGACTGCGAGGCTCTTAAGGCTCAGGCTGCAGCGGCACATACCTACGCCGAACGTCAGCGCCTGCGCGAGAAAGCCTCGCCGACGCCCGAGCTGTGCGGTGCGGATTTCTCCAACGATACGTCCAAATATCAAGGATATTTCACGGTGAATCAAGCTAAGCAGTATTACGGTGAAGCGTTCGAGCAAAGCTATAAAAAAATCGCCGATGCAGTAGATGAGGTAGCTGACTTCATCATAACATACAATGACGAACCGATAATCTCGGCATTCCATTCGATGTCTCCGGGCATGACGGAAAGCGCCGAAAATGCATGGGGAACGGCTGTCGATTACCTTGTTCCCGTTGAGAGCGCCGCAGATACATCCGCACCAAAATATCTCGAGGAAACCGTCTATCAGCGCGATGTGCTCCGCGAAAAGCTCAGCTCCGCGTTCAGCGCGGCAGACCTCGGCGATAATATGGAGGAATGGGTAAAGGTCACCGACACTTCTGAATCCGGCACTGTGCTCACGGCATCAGTCGGCGGAATAATAGTCTCGGGCAGCGATATTCGTTCCGCACTCGCACTCCGCTCACCATGCTTTACCGTGAAGTCCGAGGGAGATTCGATGACCTTCACCACTAAGGGCTACGGTCACGGTGTCGGAATGAGTCAGTACGGCGCGAACAGTATGGCATTGAACGGCAGTACATGGGAGGAGATACTTG
>DHYN01000014.1:0-8106 GCA_002414125.1 Ruminococcus sp. UBA5129
GTTGAAACAAAGCGAGGTTTCAGCAAGCTTAATTGCCATTTTTTCAAAAGCGCAAATTCTGATTTGCAAAAGATGAAAAGCGTCTCCGCTATGAATACCTGAGAGCCGAGCTTAAGAAGTACTGCAAGAAATGACAGTATATAGCAGAAAATTCGATTCGCCATTCGGTAAGATAACGCTTGCAGCATATAAAAATATAAACGGTCGGAAGATTTCCGACCGTTTTTTTGCAACAAAAACGATTATCGTGAATATAATAGTTATAGACCTCAGCGCACATCCGTTATGTTCATGAGCACACCCTTGTCGGAGACAGAGATAAGTCCAAATGAAGGCTTGTTCCCGTCCTTTGGCAGAGCTGCGCTTCCGGGATTCATGATGTAAAGACCGTCCTCGTAGTTATTGTAACGTGAATGAGTGTGACCGTAGAGGAGTATGTCGCAATTTTGCTCTCTTGCGTAACGCTTTAGCGGTTCGAGGGTAGATTTCACACCGTACCGATGACCGTGTACGGCAAGGAGCTTATGACCGCCCTCAAGCATCAGAGTCAGCTCGCTAAGACTGAGACTGTTCGGATCGCAGTTTCCGGCAACGTGGTAGAATTTTGAAGAAAGCTGCGGATAATTAAGCAGAGCCTGATCGACATCGTCCTCTCCGTCTCCGAGGTGTATGTAAAGATCGGCATCGGGCACCTTACTGATGATCCTGTCAAGTGCGCTGTAGAGCCTATGTGTGTCTGAGATAACAACAATACGCATGGCAAAACTCCTTAATAAAACGTTGTTTCAACAATGGAAACATTTATGATATGATTATCCGAATGCAGTGAGCAGTTCCTTGATATGCTTATCTGCAAGGCAATTAAATCATTTATAATAGCTATTATATCATAAATATAGGAGGATTGCAAGAAAAATATTTCATTTTCGGAGGTACTTATGAATAAGAATAATATTGACCCGAAAGCACTTGGAGGATTGCTTGATGCAGTAAGCAAAAAGCTCGGTGTACCATCGCAGCAGCTTCGTAAGGAGCTCGAGTCAGGAAAATTTGACAGCGCGATCGCAGGTATGAGCGAAAAGGATGCGGTGAAATTCAAGCAGGCGGTCAACAATCCGAAGCTTGTAGAGAAGCTGATGAGTACACCGCAGGCAAAGGCGCTCTACAAGAAGCTCTCAGGGGAATGATGAAAGGAGGGTCAGCAGCGTGGACGATGCAATGTCAAAGATCGGCGAGCTGCTGTCCGATGAGGAGAGCGTAAAGCAACTGTCAGAGCTCGCGCAGATGCTTATGGGAGAGATGAACGGTGAAGGTGAAACGCCTGCGGACGGAGGCTTTGACTTCACAAAGCTCGCAGGCATCATGGGTGCGGTAAGCGGTTCGGATAAGAATACCGAGCTGCTTCTCGCGCTCAAGCCGCATCTGACCGAGCGCAGACAGGAGCGCATCGACAAGGCGGTAAAGCTGCTCAAGCTGCTTGCTATATGGGATGTGCTCAAGGACAGCGGAATGCTCGGAGAGCTGATTTAGGAGGCGGTAGGGTGTCGGTTTACGAACAGGAACATATGGACAGGATGCGGCAGGAGGCAATGCGGCGCTCGCAGGAGATGTACCGTCGTTCGGAAGGCTCATCGAATCGGCAGGAGAAGCAAGCGCCGTTACCAACAGCGGCGAAGCCGTACAGACGGGATGATTTTTCAGTGTTAAAGCGTTTTTTGAGTGAAAAAGCCGATTCCGACAAGCTTCTCGTTGCGGCGCTCCTGCTCATACTCGCGAAAGATGGTGCGGACAAAAAACTGCTTCTTGCGCTCGGGTATATACTATTATAGGAGAGGAAAAATGAAGATCGAAGAAATATTCAGCATAATTTGCGGTATAGCCACTCTCGCAATGGTGATCTACTACATTCGCAGAAAGCGTAAGGTACGCTCAATGCTTTTTGGTGCACTTACCGGAGCGGCTGCACTTATCCTCGTAAACAAATACGGCGACCTTATCGGTACGGACATACCGCTCAGCATCTTTAACATTACCGGAAGCTGTATTTTAGGCGTACCGTTCGTTGTGATTCTTGTTGTGATAAATTTTATGTAAAATTTTCACAAAAATATTGACAATTCAATTAAAAAGATGTAAAATAATGTTATAGGAGGTGCAGCTATGAATGTACTTGATATAATAAACAAGACCAAGAGAAAGATCAAGCTGAGCGCTGAAGAGATCGGTGCGCTCGTAAGTGGATTCACAGATGGAAGCATTCCTGATTATCAGATGGCGTCGTGGCTCATGGCAGTGTGTATCAACGGTCTGACTGATGACGAGACTATCGCATTGACACTCGCGATGCGCGATACGGGTGAAGTACTCGATCTGAGCTGCATTGAAAATACCACGATAGACAAGCACAGTACCGGCGGAGTAGGCGACAAGACAAGCCTCGTGATCGGTCCTATCGCAGCCGCGTGCGGAGTATGCGTGCCGAAGATGTCCGGCAGAGGTCTCGGTCATACCGGCGGAACGATCGACAAGCTTGAGAGCATCAGCGGATACGATACAGAGCTGCCTGTCGACAGGTTTCTTTCAGTTGCAAAGGAGACGGGATTTTCAATAATTTCTCAGACTGAGGAGCTTTGTCCTGCTGACAAAAAGATGTATGCGCTGAGAAATTCGACCGGAACTGTCGACAGCATTCCGCTGATCTGTTCGAGTATCATGAGTAAAAAGTTGGCTATGAATGCAGACTGTATTCTTCTTGATGTAAAATACGGCAGCGGTGCATTCATGAAAACCTACGAGGACGCTTGTAAACTCGCCTTGCTCATGGAGCGTGTAGGCAAGGCAGCAGGGAAGCGATGCAGGGCAGCCGTTACGGATATGAGCGTTCCGCTCGGGAATAATATAGGAAACGCTCTCGAGGTCAAAGAAGCTTTGGACATACTCAGCGGAAGATCAAAGGGTACACTGTACCGTCTGTGCATTGAGCTTGCGGCTGAGATGCTCGAGCTTGCAGGCAAGGGAACAAATGAGGAGTGCAGGACTCTTGCGGCGGAAGCAGTTTCCTCGGGAAAGGCGCTTGACATTCTCGAGAAAACTATTGCTCTTCACGGCGGCGACAGCAGAGTTTGCCGCGACACCTCGCTGCTTCCGCAGGCACGATTTTCATATGAGATAAAGGCTGCGGAGGATATGAAGATCACCGCGATAAACAGTGAGGAGATCGGCATGACATCTCTCATGCTCGGAGCAGGCAGGGTCTCAAAGGATGACGTTATCGACATGAGCGCAGGCATCGTTATGAACTGTGAGGTCGGAAAGCGCATTGGAGAGGGCGAGACGATCATGACACTTTATTCGACAGTATGCAGCGATTTCACTGAGGCCTCTCAGAGAGCGCTCAGTGCAATAGAATTTGTGAAATTCCGCTGAATTTGCTTGACAAAAAGCACATGCATGTGCTAAAATAAATACAAATATAGTTTTAGGAGGTCTTTCTAATGGGATTTTTAGATAAGGTAAAGGATATGGGCGGAGCTCTCGGTGAAAAAATGAAGCAGGGATTCCAGACGGTAAGCGATGGTTCACAGAAGCTTCTTGACAAGGTTGAGGTGAAAAAGCAGATCTCAACCATCGAAAAAGAGATCAACGGTATCTATGTATCTATCGGAAAGAAGTATATCGAGAACATGAAGGGCGATATTCCAGAGGATATGGCAGGTTATGTAAACACGCTCAACGAAAAGACAGATGAGCTTGAAAAGCTCAAGAATCAGCTTGACGAGCTCAATGATAAGAATGTTTGTCCTGCTTGCGGAGCGCCGACTCAGAAGGGTCAGAAGTTCTGTGACAAGTGCGGAACACGCCTCGTTATAGAGGAGACAGCAGAAACTGAGACAGCAGAATCTGTCGAAGTGACTGTTGTTGAGGAGACAGCTCCCGCCGAGGAGAATACTGCCGAATAATTTAAAAGCTGTACGCACATATTTGGAAAAATGAAAGACTGCACGGGTNNTACTCCGTGCAGTCTTTTTGTCAGTATGCGCCCTCAGATATGCAAGGGCATTATATATCGTTTCTGATTATGTCGTCAAGCGTTTCGCGCTTTACGGCAATTCTTGATTCACCGTTGTTTATGAATACAACGGCAGGCTTCTGAACTCTGTTGTAGTTCGAGGACATTGAGTAGTTGTAAGCGCCTGTAGCACAAACAGCGATGATGTCTCCCGACTCAGCGTACTGGAGAGGCATGTTTTCACCTATGAGGTCTCCGCTCTCACAGCAGCGTCCTGCGATCGTAACTCTGTCCGTGCGTTCCTCGGATGCCTTGTTGGCAACGACAGCTTCATACTCGGAACCGTAGAGGATATAGCGCGGATTGTCGCACATACCGCCGTCTATAGAGACATATGTACGGATGTTTGGGATCTCCTTGCGAGCGCCGACAGTGTAGAGCGTAATTCCGGCAGGAGCAGCTATCGAGCGTCCGGGTTCAATAAGGATAGCAGGCTGTTCGATGCCGAGCCTTTCACATTCAGACTTTACAACCTTTGAAACTCTTTCCATGTATGTCTCGAATGGTGCAGGATCGTGCTCATTAAGATACTTGATTCCGAAACCTCCGCCGAGGTTGAGCTCCTTGACGGTATAACCGAGCTCATCCTTGATCTTCGCAATGAAATCGAGCATAACACGAGCGGCCTCTTCAAACGGAGCTATGTCGAATATCTGTGAGCCGATATGGCAGTGAAGACCGCTGAGCTCAACGTTTTCACATGCTACAGCCTGCTTTACAGCCTCGAAAGCCTCACCTGTTTCGAGTGCGAATCCGAATTTGCTGTCGATCTGACCTGTCTTGACGAAGTCGTGAGTGTGAGCGTCAATACCGGGCTTTATACGGAACATGATCGAGGGTTTAGCGTTCTTAGCCTTAGCGATCTCCTCGAGCATGAAAAGCTCGCTGATATTATCGACCACAATGTGACCCACACCTACTTCTATAGCGTATTCAAGTTCTTCGGGAGTTTTGTTGTTGCCGTGGAAGCCTATCTTTGAGCAGTCGAAACCGGATTTAACGGCAGTGTAGAGCTCGCCGAGCGAAACTACATCAAGACCTATGCCCTCGCTTGCGATTATTCTGCACATTTCGAGACAGGAGAAAGCCTTGCTCGCATAGCAGACGAGCCCTTTTCCTCCGTAGTATTTGTCGATACTTTCCTTGAAACGGCGGCAGGCGTTTCTTACGACCTGCTCATCCATAACATAAAGGGGGGTCCCGTACTGAGCGGCAAGGTCAACGGTGTCGATACCTCCGACAGTGAGGTTGCCCTTTTCATTTACACCAAGATTTTCGGAAACAAACATATTAAACATCCTTTCGGTAAATTATTCTTTGTCTGTATCGTCAGCGGCGATTTCCTCGATGATACCGTGGAGCTGATCGACACCCTCAAATGTCTGTGACGAGAAAGGGATCACATGAATGTCATCAAAGCAGGGGATCTCCTCTGCAAATGCAGCCATGCGCTTCTCGCGTTCTGTCTTTTTAAGCTTGTCGGCTTTTGTCAGCACTATGACAAACGGCAGCTCTGCATCAATGAGGTAATTTATCATGTGCAGATCATCGGCAGTCGGCGCGTGGCGCATATCGACAAGCAGAAAAACGAGTCTCAGATCGCGGTCTGAATTGAGGTAACCCTCAATGAGTCCTGACCAGCGTTCCTTTTCAGTCTTAGCGACCTTTGCGTAGCCGTAGCCCGGAAGATCGACGAAGTAGAGGTTCTCGAGACCGTAGAAATTGATCGTAGCGGTCTTTCCGGGAACCGAACTCACCCTTGCAAGGCTTTTGCGGTTGAAGAGCTTGTTTATCAGAGTCGATTTTCCGACATTGGAGCGTCCTGCAAAAGCGATCTCAATCCTTTCACAAGGCGGTATCTGTGAGAATTTGCCGTATGAAGCGGTAAATTCCGCTTTGTTATAGTTCATTGTGAGCCTCCTTTGCCCGCAGGTGACGCAAGAGCGTTATCAAGCACATCGGTGAGCTTTTCGGCTGAGATGAAATTTATCTTATCTTTGACTGCATCGTCTATCTCATCGAGGTCAGGTACGTTAGCCGAGGGGATGATGACAGTGTTCATATCAGCTTTGAATGCAGCCATTGACTTTTCGCGCAGACCGNNCCTTTCCGTGAAGTGTTATTTCACCTGTCATGGCAACATTGCACTTTACGGGAATGCCTGACAGTGCCGAAACAAGAGCCGTTGTCATCGTTACGCCGGCGGACGGACCGTCCTTCGGAACAGCGCCCTCGGGAGCATGGATATGGATATCGCAGTCCTTATAGAAATTAGGGTCGATCCGATACTTGTCCGCAACGCTTCTGACATAGCTTACCGCGAGCTTCGCGCTTTCCTTCATAACATCGCCGAGAGAGCCGGTTATCTCGATCTTTCCGGTGCCTTTGAGTACGATGACCTCTATCGGCATCAGAACACCTCCGACGGACGTCCATGCCAGACCGTTCACGACGCCGACCTGATCCTTGCGTGAAGCGAGGTCGGAGAGGTATTTTTTGAGCCCGAGCATATCGCGAAGATCGGTCTTTTTGACAGTGATCCTCTTGCGCTCGCCTGAGGCGATGATCTTTGCAGCCTTGCGGCAGACGGAAGCGATGCTGCGTTCGAGACTTCTTACGCCTGCTTCCTTTGTATAGAACTGAATTATGTCTCTGACAGCATCATCATTGAATTTGAGCTGAGCGTTTTTGAGACCGTGCTCCTTTATCTGCTTGGGGATAAGGTGTTCCTTGGCAATGTGGAACTTTTCCTCGGCAGTATAGCTTGGTAGCTCAATGACCTCCATACGGTCGAGCAGCGGAGCCGGAACAGCCGAAACGTCGTTTGCCGTAGTAATGAATATACATTTGCTCAGGTCGAACGGTATTTCGAGATAGTGATCGCGGAATGAGTTGTTCTGTTCGCTGTCAAGGACTTCAAGCATAGCAGATGACGGATCGCCCTTGATGTCGCTGCTGAGCTTGTCAATCTCATCAAAAAGAATGAGAGGATCGGCAGAGCCTGCCTGAGTAAGCGCAGTAATTATACGACCGGGCATAGCGCCGACATAGGTTTTTCTGTGACCTCTGATGTCAGCCTCATCACGGACACCTCCGAGAGAAACACGCGCGTATTTTCTGCCGAGAGCCTTTGCGATCGACTTGGCTATCGAGGTCTTGCCTATTCCGGGAGGTCCTGCGAGGCAGATGATCTGTCCCTTGATATTAGGGTTGATTATGTGTACGGCAAGAAATTCAAGGATACGGTCTTTGACTTTTTTTAGACCGTAGTGGTCGTCATCGAGGACAGCGCTTGCCTTCTCAATAGTCGGGACTGTTCCCGAGTATTTCCCCCAAGGCAGCTCAAGAACGGTGTCAAGGTAGTTTTTGATTACAAATGCCTCCTGAGAAGCAGGCGGCAGCTTATTGAGTCTGTCAGCCTCCTTGAGGAGCTTTTCGCGGCTTTTTTCGCAAATCTCAAGCTCAGTTATATCATTTATTAGGTTGATGATCTCATCATCGTCAGAATCACCGAGCTGTTCTTGGATAATTCGCATCTGTTCGCGTAGATAGAATTCCTTTTGCCCCTTGTCGATGCTGCTTCGTGTCTGTTCGCTGATGAGGTTCTCGAGCTCGAGTATCTCGACCTCGGAGGACAGGCAGGCATAAAGTATGGTGAGCTTGCCGATGATATTTGATTCCTCAAGGAGAGTCTGCTTGTCGCGGTAGTTGAGGTTGCAGTTGAATGCAATAGTCTCGAACAGCTTTATCGGGGATTCCTGAGTCATAACTGAGGCGATCATTTCACGCGGCATTTTCGGATAGAATGACGAGTAGCGTTCAAAAACATCCTTGACTGAGCGCATGAGCGCCTCAGCCTCAACGGGATCATATTTAGCGCGTGAGTACATGGCTGTCTTGCGCACCTCTGAGGTGAGGACTTCACCGTCATCGTTGAGATGTATGAGATTAGCCTTGTAAACGCCTTCAACGAGGATCTTCATCACGTTGTCAGGCAGTCTTAATACCTGACGGACCCCGATA
Organism: Ruminococcus sp. UBA5129; assembly: GCA_002414125.1. Taxonomy (GTDB): domain Bacteria; phylum Bacillota; class Clostridia; order Oscillospirales; family Ruminococcaceae; genus Ruminococcus. The sequence goes on from DHYN01000014.1 coordinate 8,093, forward strand.
AAGCTGTTCGAGAC
>DHYN01000014.1:8208-8351 GCA_002414125.1 Ruminococcus sp. UBA5129
TGCATTATCATTTTCGGGAACGCAACGAGACCTCTCATCGCGATCGTGTAAAAGACATTTTTGTTGTCCGATTTTTTTTCGATTTTACTGATTGTATCCATAAATCACCGATTTTTCGTTGTAGTGGCGGCATAGCTGATAGG
>DHYN01000014.1:8383-12131 GCA_002414125.1 Ruminococcus sp. UBA5129
CAGGATTTTTTAGGCAGCAACACGCATTTACGGCTTGGAAGCGTTGTCTGCTGCTGTATTTACTATTATACAATAAATCTCGGCAAAATGCAAGCAAAAATGTAATATATCGTGCAGATTAGTTAAATAGCTGACATATTTGAGCAATGAACAAAAAAATGTTAGAATATTTTGTAGAATATAGACATTGATATATGAATGATTTGTAAGAATTCACAAAAAATTTTTTAATTGAAAATATTGCTTTACTAATTGATATTTATGTGCTATTATATTATAAGTGATAATTTAGTATAATATTACTATTTGTAAAGGGTTTAAGAAAATTAAAAAAGGTCTTTACTTTTCCGTTTTATTGTGTTAAAATGTAAAATATAAAATTGCAGAGAAATGCTGCAGAGCAGGAGTGTTATAACTATGATCGACAAAATTAAATCAGATAGTATGGACCTACTTTTTGAGGCGATCCTTTCTTTGGATTCCGTTGAGGAATGCTATAAGTTTTTCGATGATCTATGCACGAGCATCGAGCTCAAGTCGTTTGCACAGAGATTACAGGTGGCAAAGCTCCTTGACGAGCACAGGGTATACAACAGCATTGTCACAGAGACAGGTGCGAGCACAGCAACGATAAGCNNAAGGACGGAAATGACGGCTACAATATCGTTTTTTCACGTCTCAAGGAAAAGAAGCTGATGTGATTCGGCATTAAGAACTCGCCGCGATCCCTTTATTTCGGCGAGTTCTAAATATATATGAAAGGTTGGAAATTATGAAGGCAAAAAGATTTATAAAATCTGCCGCAGCAATTCTCTCTTGCTGTACTATAATGGCAACGTCCCTCTCTGTCAAACCGTTCGCTGCCGTTATTGATGAGAAAAATCCGAACAACTACGACAACTTTGCGGAAGCCCTCCAGCTCGCACTATGTTTTTACGATGCAAACAAGTGCGGCGATCAGGTTGCCGATGACGGCTACTACTCATGGCGAGGAAACTGCCATGTTAAGGACGGCGAGATCCCGCTTCAGCCTATGGATCCTATGCCTGAGCTCTATGGTGAAATGATGAACGACGGCTCCACAAACGGTGAGGATCAGAACGACAAGGATAAGGACGAGGATCCTCCGAAGGGCGAGGGTGACGGTGACGGCGGCGCGAGCGCTGCGGAAGGTCTCTATGAGGGCGTCAATATGTCTAAGGAGTTCATCGAAAAGAACAGAAAGTACCTCGATCCTGACGGAAACGGTACGCTCGACCTCACGGGCGGCTGGCACGATGCAGGCGACCACGTTAAATTCGGTCTCCCGGGAAGCTTTGCTGCTTCTACAGTCGGTTGGGGATATTACGAATTCAGAGAGGACTACATTGATATGGGGCTTCAGCAGCATATCGAGGATACTGTCCGCTGGATAAACGACTTCTATATCAAGGCTACATTCCTTGACGATAACGACAATGTTGTCGCTTATTGCTATCAGGTCGGCGAGGGAAACAACGACCACAACTACTGGTGCGCTCCCGAGCTTCAGGTGGATAATACGGTAGTAGCTTCATCGTCGTGTGCCGTAAAGCGACCTGCATACTTTGCAACGACAGAAATGCCTGCTCCCGATCAGTGTGCGGGTGCTTCGGCTTCTCTTGCGATAAACTATCTCAATTTCAAGGATACTGACCCTGAGTACGCTGCCGAGTCACTCAAATATGCAAGAGCGCTTTATGAATTTGCTGTTGCAACTCATGAGGAATCATGGACTCCGGGTACTACACCGAGCTCGCTCGTTCTCGGCTATGACGGTGGATTCTATCATTCGAGCTACGATTATGACGAGCTTTCATGGGCAGCTGTATGGCTCTATTACTGTGCAGTCGCTGAGGACGAATCCCAAAAGGATGCCGCTTATGACAAGTACATCAGAGCTATCATTGACGTTGACGAGGAAACGACCAACGACAAGGGCGCTCACCCCTACACAGGCTACATGAAGCGTATCATCACCGATACCGGCAATTGCTGGCAGAACATCTGGGTACACTGCTGGGATACGGTATGGGGCGGAGTTTTTGCAAAGCTTGCTCCCGTTACCAATACAGCACGCGACTGGTATATCTTCAGATACAACCTCGAATACTGGTCGGGATGCTCCGCATCGACCGATACATCCAAGTGGGGTTACGAGCCTGTTCACGGTCATAAGTATTTCGGAATGGACGACTTCCTTTGGAACACTCCCATGACATGTGACGAGATCCCCGATCTCCCCGACAGCGATACGAGCAGCGACTTCATTGCAAAGTCTCCATATGGCTGGGCAGTAGTTTCCGGCTACGGTTCTGCACGTTACAATACGGCAGCAGGTCTCTGTGCATGTGTATATGCAAAGACGACAGGCGACGAGACGTTCATGCCGTGGGCAAAGGCGCAGATGGAATACATCCTCGGAAATAATCCTATGGGTTATTCATATGAGGTAGGCTACGGCAACAGCTATGCAACACAGCCTCATCACCGTTCGTCACACTGTTCTGCAACTCAGTCAATGGATGATCCTGTAAATCAGGTTCATACACTCTGGGGAGCGCTCGTTGGCGGACCCGACCTTAAAGATTTCCACAACGATGTTACAAAGGACTACATCTACAATGAAGTTACAGACGACTATAATGCAGGCTTCTGCGGCGATCTTGCAGGTCTTTACCACTTCTACGGCGCAAAGGGCAAGGAGTACGAGAAGGATAATCACATTGATCCGGATTTCGACATGTCTCAGAACGCAAAGTCAGGCTTCGATCAGATCGACGAGAACGGCGATCCCCTTCCTACAGGTCTCTTTATTTCCGGAGGTAAGGCTCAGCTTACAGAGCAGGGTGTTCAGGTGAAGGTAGTTGTTCACAACAGGACGATCGATCCTCCGCGCTTCGAGAGCAATCTAAAAGCAAGATATTATTTCAACATCAGCGAACAGCTTGCTGTTGGCGAGGATATAAGCTTCATTCACACCGAAACCGATTATGATGCTGAGTCAGGATACACGAACGGCAAAAATCATGCGACCATCTCCGAACCGATCAAGTATGACGACAGCGGTACATATTACGTTGAGATCTCATGGCAGAACTGCGATTTCTACGGAAGCAGGATCTACCAGTTCAGGATCGTAAACGATATGAATCCAGAGACATACGACACCGTATTCGATCCCACAAACGACTACAGCTTTCAGGATCTTGTAAGCTTTGAGGACGACAACTCTGCCGAGGCTATCACCGATAAGATCACGCTTTATGCCGATGATAAGCTCGTTTGGGGTGTAGCTCCTGAGAAGGATACGGTTCCGACAGGCGGAGACGAGTCGGGAATACGCTGGGGAGATGCAGACGTTGACGGTGACGTTACTGTAAACGATGTTGTAGCTATCCTCTGCAATGTTGCTGCTCCGAACAAGAACAAGCTCAAGCCTCAGGGTGCAAAGAATGCCGATGTTTACCAGAACGGTGACGGCATCAGCGGTATGGACGCTTTGGCGGTACAGAAATACCTCGCATATATTATCACCAAGCTGCCAGAGAGTAAACTTTGATATCATGAATATAGACCTTCTCAGGAGCTACACCCCANNACTTATAATTTTCAAAAAAATATTGTTTTCTTATTATTTTTGAAAAAAAGATTGTTTAATTCTTGACAAAGTATATGCTTATGGTGTAAAATTAAAATAGTATATATTGAAAGGAATGATTTCAATGGG
>DHYN01000014.1:12262-12397 GCA_002414125.1 Ruminococcus sp. UBA5129
AAGAACCGAGCGCTCGGTTGCTTACATAGACCACAACACTCTCCAGAGCGGATTCGAGAATGCTGACGACCACAGATTTATAGGAAGCGTTGCAAAGAAGCATGGAATTTACTTTTCACGTCCGGGAAACGGAAT
>DHYN01000017.1:0-4015 GCA_002414125.1 Ruminococcus sp. UBA5129
TTCATAGTTGATTAGCGCAAGCTGTCTTGCCGACAGCTCACGTTTAAGCATCGCTCTTTTATATTAATTCTACCATAACTTTATTGAAATTTTATTGAATAAGTGCAAATTGTTTCTGAATTATGAAGAAAAGGTGCACAATTTTTTATGGAATTCTTTAGTAAAATACTCCAAACATGCGATTCGTCAAGCGGCAAAAATACTGACCATTTTTTGCTGAGTTTTAAAATCCGTCTGGATTTAAAGTGGACTTTTTGACTCGATGTATCATAAAAATCGGCAGTCATTACGCTTGCGCTAATCAACTATGAANNTCATTACGGCTGCCGATTTGCTTTATAACTCAGTATCAGCGCGAGATGATCTCGATCGCCTTTTCCATTACAACATCTCGTCCTTCGTCAAAAATTGCAATTACAGTCTCCTCGTCAAGCTCAACGCGCTCATCGAGCGTTATCTCCGACTGACCGTCCTTTCCTGCATCGAGCCAAACTGAGCCGTCATCATTGAGCAGAAGCTCTGCCGACATTGAAAGAGTTCCCGAACCGAGTGATGCGACCGTGACGCCCTGACCCGAGCCGTTTGTATCGGTCATTCCAATTACCGTCACCCCGTCCGTTTCGCCCAGAAGCCGAACAATATGCTCCGCACCGCCTCTGCACTCGGAGTCCACAAGCATCACTATCCTGCCGCCGCCGAGCATATCCTCGCCCTTGAACGAAACAGTTTTACCTACGACATACTTTCCCTCTGATTCCTTTTTGTAGGTATATTCCCGATTATCCCGAACACCGGTGCAGCAGTAGGTATGCTTCCCCTCGGGAGAAAAAAGCTCTGCTGTTATATTCACGAGCTTGCTCGCAGAGCCGGAAGCTCCGCGCAGGTCAATGATCGCATCGCGGATGCCTTGTGCACGCAACTCCTCAAATCCGTCCCGTATAGCTTTGCGCTGTGCACTGCCGTTTTTCGTATCACCCATAGAAACTATCCTCAGAACTGCCGCTGTATCGCTGACAGGCGTCCAACTGAGATCGGGCGCTTCAAATCCTCCCCCTATCATCGCAAGAGCCTCCTGAGCGCGCTTGAAAAAGCTTCCCTTTCCGCTTAGCTCGACAGTCTGCTCCGAACCGTCCTCACCGATGAACCCAACAGTGACTTTGCTTCCCGTGCCTGCCGCGAGGAAGCTTCCAAAGAACTCCGCATTGTCGCTGTCGGGATAGGAAACGAGACTGTACGCCTCAGAAGACTTTGCCGCTTCATCGGGCGTTTTTCCGTTCCATGAGGTTATTATCGTGCCGTTTCGGATGCCGAGCTCATTGAGCGTGGGATCGACGCATACGGCTGCCGCGCGTCCGTCTGAAAGATTCATTATAACAAGACCGTGATCCTTTCCGTACGCTTTGCTGTACACATCTTTCGCAAGCTGCTCATCCTCGGGGATATAGAAGGTATTTCCGTCCTTAAACTCAGCACAAAGCATCATCCACGCCTTACAGCCAAGCTCATCGTCTCCCGTGTCGGCAGCTTCCTTGAACATAGGTCGGTACTTTTCGCTGAGTTCATCCCAGTCGATGTCCTTGAATTCCGCGAGCGCATACCTCTTCTGCATTACGGAGAATCCCTCGTCAAACTCGGCAAGGTAGTCGGTCGCACGATAAGCGGGATGAGTCATTCCAAGTATGAATCCGCTTGCCGTAAGAGGAATGCACAGTGCACATACTATTCTGCGCAGGAGCTTCTTGTCTAAGAAAAAGCCGAGTGCAGCAAGAAATGAACCTGCATATACCAGAACAAGCAGCTTTTCCATGCCCGAAAATACTGACATTAAGAGAAACAACAGCATCGGTGCAAGGTAGCACAGCTTCCACTTTGCGTTCGGGAGCTTCTGAGAAACGCCTGCCAGAATGAACAATCCTATACACATGAGTATCTGGAGTGCGATATATATCACGTCATTTATTATCATTGCGTACCTCCTTAGTTAAGGTCATCACTGCGGAAGCTGTGCCATCCGATAAGAGCGAACAGCGCCGATGCGGCTATAGACCAAAGAGCTATCTTCCCGATCATTCCGTCAGCCAGCCTGTCATCAGTAATAAATGTCAGACCGCCGTTCAAGCCAACGCTGGACCATTCGTCAAACGAACAGAAATACGATGCCGATGTCAGAGCTAAAAGCTCATTCGGTACACTGACGATAAAAGTCGTTGCAACTGAAAACGCCTCAAGCATGCAAAAACCTATCGCAAAAACACCGAGTCTGTGCTTGGCGATGAATGAAATACAAGTGAACATGCAGATAAGACGGAGTGTCGGGAGCACAAGAAGTCCTATCCTTGTAAGAAGCCCACTGATTGGCACTATGTTCGTACTGCCGAAAATGACCCTGCTAACGAGAAGCGGTGCAGCATAAAGGAAGAGCGCCGTAGGAAGCGTAAAAATTATCGAGACTATGAGTCGTCCGAAATAGCATTTGTTCCTCGTACAGCCGCTCATCAGCTCGATATAAAGCGTCTTGTCGTTAAAGTCGCCTGCACATATATCTCCTACCGAAGCCGCAATGTAAAGGAAAACAACGATCCCCATCGAACTCCATCCGATTAGTATACTCATCCATCCGGTTTGATCGTCTCCGTTGTCAGGTGTCATTCCAACAGTAAGCGCGATCTCGACCACAAGGCATAGGATCAGTGTGATGAATTTTAATTTTGTCCTGAACAGCTGACAAAGCTGTGCGGAGATTACAGATGCCATAACTTGCCTCCTTTCAGCTCATGTCGCGCTTGCGGAAAAGTGCGTGCGCGATCAGAAGCGATACGGCTGTAACGATAACGTTTGCCGCGAGTGAATGTGTGATAAAGCTCCCTGAGAGCTTGTCGGAAAAGTATTCCACTTCTGCTCCGTCAACAATATCTACCGTCATGTTTGAAAATTCAAGCGTGTTCAAGATCCTGCTGATCGAGAGAAAGTCGTTGAGCTTGCTCGTGAACTCAACTGCCATAAATTCGAGAAAGCTGAACGTGAATCCAAGTATCATCGCTGTCCAACTGCTTCGGAAAATTATCGTGATAAGTATAAAGATCGCCGCAAGACGCATGAATGACGGTATCAGGAGCGCAGTTCGCAGGACAGCTTCCCTGAAGGGGACGAGCGTTCCCCAGCCGTTGACAGCCGAGCCGACAGCGGTGGTAGATATTGTTGACGGAGCANNGGGACTGCCACAAAAAGCAGTGCGATCGTCACCGAAAATACAAGCGAAACGACTGTTCTCGCCCAGAATATCCTGCTTCTGCTGTGACCGTAGAGCACCTCGTAATTGATCGTCTTATCGTTAAAATCCCATCCGCAAAGGCGCGTTGCAAAGAGCACGATCGAAAGAAGTATGCTCGCGCTAAAGAGCTCTCCGCCGTTTGAGAAGATGAACGAGCCTGTGAACACATCGTCACCTGCCAGCTCCAGCACGCTGAGATACATGATGATGAACGAGAGTATGGTCGCCGTAAGGCAGATATAGGTGTAAAAATCACGCTTCATGCTGTATATTTGAGATCTTATTATGTTCATCATTTTTATCACCTACCAGATTCATATAATACTGTTCAAGATTAGCCTCATGAGTGTACATAACGAGCGGTATAACGCCGTTTTCGTAGAACGATCGCGATATCGTGCGGATGTCGTCAAGGCGCTCGTGGAGACGGATACCGCCGTCCTTTACAGCCTCGAAATTCGTTATGCCGAGCTTGTCGTTGAGCACTGCCGCGGCGAGATCGTCATTGTCGGTGAGGATGAAATAGTGCTCGCGGCAGATGCTTCGGAGCTCCTCTGATGAGATCGACTGCTGCACCCTGCCGTGGTTGATGAAAATATAGTCGCTGCACATCTGCGAAAGCTCGGAGAGAATATGCGAGGAGATGAGTATCGTGATGTGGTTCTCAACATTGAGCTTTAGCAGAAGCTCGCGTATCTCGACAATACCCTCGGGGTCGAGTCCGTTTATCGGCTCGTCAAGCAC
>DHYN01000017.1:4073-10012 GCA_002414125.1 Ruminococcus sp. UBA5129
CTGCGGACTGATCGGTCCCAACCGCCTTCTTTCCAGTATCGGAAAGTCCCACCATTTCAAGCACCTCATCTACTCGCTTTTTGTCGGGAATGCCCTTTTGCAGACACTGCTTCATGAGGTTTTCGCGAGCCGTCATGTTGAGCTTTGCGTAGGGTGTTTCGATGATGAAGCTCATCCTGCTGCGCGCTTTGGCAAGCGCTTTCTCGGATGTTCCGCCGAATATGCTGAGCGAACCGCTTGTCGGCAGAACGAGTCCTCCGAGCATCTTCATAATAGTTGTCTTGCCTGCGCCGTTGGGACCGATCAGTCCGCAGATCATTCCCTTTCTGATGCTGAACGATACGCTGTCGGCTGCCTTTTGCTTCATGTACTGCTTTGTGAGGTCTTTTGCCTCTATTATAACGTTGTCCATTTCGTACCTCCTAACGGTTTTTTCTTGATTCTATGATAAAACACAATCATAAAGAATTTCTTAAGTTTTCAAAAGTTCACAAAATGTTCATCTTTTAGGATAAAAGCAGTATTGTGACTCTATGGTAACAGCATATACTATTTTATACTATATCAAGACAGTTATCTGAGTCTTTGTTCCCAAATTCTTTGCCAAGAGATTAATTCGTTGCCGTTCCATCAAAATTGCCTTTATCCCCTTAAAAGGGGANNGGATAAAGGCAATTTTCAGTGGGATTACAAAGGGATTCTTCATCCCTTTGACGGAGGATTCGGGAGGCAGAGCCTTCCGAAATACTTCCTCGATATTGCATACAAAAAAGTAAATGACGTTACCGTAGAGACACCATATTAATTCTGCTCGGAAAGATATATACTCATGCGGCTCTCAAGGACATCCATACACTGCTCGGCGGTACATTCGCCTGCGTAGAAACGTGATTCCTCCTCATCGACGATCTCATAGAGCTTGTCGGGAAGCCGTGCCGACTTGTACTCCGCAGAGTTGAGCAGCTCCATATACTCATCGCGGTCGTCTTGGGTCGGGAAGCCCATGTAGATCTGCTCGTAATAGTCGATACCCTCATTGTTCGGCGAGTTCATACTGAACTCATATCCCTTTTCGGGATCATCGGGATCATCGGTCATAGCTTCAGCCACCGACTTCTCAAGGAGCGTCTGTATAACGGGCTGACCAGAGAAACGACCGTTCTCGTAAAAGCTCTCAGAATATAAATTCTTGAGAAGCTTCCACGCGAGATTCTTGTCGCTGCACTGCTCCGTGATCGCGAACTTCTTACCGAGCTCGAGTGTCGGAGCGTCGTAAAATTCGACCTCTTCACCGCCAAAAACTCCGTATTTCATTTCATAATAATGGTAAAAGCTGAGGCATCCGCAATTGTAAATAAGCTTTTTATCCAGTCTGAACGCCATTTGCTGATTATAGTATCTTTCTGCTCGCTCGGCTTCGGATGGCTGATAGTTCTCGTCAAACGGCAAGTCCCTTAGAGACGGGAGCGTTTTTGTATACTCAAGGTACTCTCCATAATCCGCTCTGTCGATATTGACAGTTCCGTTCATTATATCAACATATTTTGTCCAGTAGTTCCAGTACGTCTCTCTGTAAATCTGGTCCATCGAATCGGGAAGGGATTTCATCATCTCCGTAATACTCTTTCCTTTCATAGGAGTCAGGAATTTGCTCTTTCCGACTTGGAAACTGAGAGAAAACGAGTTCGGCAGCTCGTAAAGACAGCCGTCATCCGACTCAAGCTCGCTGAGGATATGCTCGTTGAACATTTCGCGGCTGATCTCCGGATCGCCGTCCATGAGCTTGTACAAGTCGGTAAATGCGCCTTTTTCCGCAAGATGCATGTACTCAAAACCGTTTGTGCAGAGGATATCGGGCGCACTTCCGGCAATAATGTCGGCGCGGATCTCATCGAGGTAGCCATACCCATGATTAAAGTCGTAGTCCGCGAACTCGAGCCTGTAGTCGGAGACCGCCTCGCTCATCTCAGCGAGATACACTCCCGTATCGCTTGTGCTGTCCACACCGACCGTGAGTATCGGAAGATCGCTCAGCTCCGATGCGGAAACCTCGGTATATCGACGCATTTTTACAGAAAAGCTATTGATGTCGTTCTCGGCAATTATCAGATCGCCGTTCTCGCAGACAGAAAATCCGCACATATTGTTCGGGTTCACTCCCGACTCTTTAAAGCTGAAAAGCGTGTCGAGCGAACCGTCTGCTCTGACACCGTATATCGCCTTCATTGTCGTGATATACATCGTGTGGTCTCCCCTGCCTGAGATAAGCTCTCCTGATAGACTATCGTCGAGATCATATACGGCAAAAGGATCTGCGATACGGCACTTTTCCGCATCATACCGACATAGACAAAGCTTTCCGCTTTCATCCCTTACAGCGCAGACCAGCTCTCCGTCCGCATTCAGACCGTACTTTTTCAAGGTCGCGCCGGGCATATCGGACTTTAGCTCGCCAAGAAATTTTCCGCTCGTTGTAAAGGCGTAGTACTTAACACCGATACACGCAAAAAGAGTCTTTCCGTCCGAGGCGAGCTCGTGAACGTTCGTTGACTCGCTTACTGTCTCGCCGAAATCGTCCATTTCCGCGAAGCTCAGCCTGTCTCCCGAAAGATTGTATGTATAGTACATCAGTCTGCTGCTGCCGTCCTCCTTAGTCTCGCACGAAAGCTGACATATCGTACCGCTTTCCGTTATCGTCATGTCGTACATTTGGCTTGTCACAAATGACGACATATCGAGCTTTTCTGTATTTTGCAGCTCTTTGTCCGCCGTGCAGAACGTCACTCCGTCCTTTCCGTAGCCGACTACAAAAAATCGCTCGCCGCCGCTGAACGGTCGGCATATCAGAAGCTGGGACATATTTTCGGGAACACTCACCTTCTGTTTTGTGTAGGCTATGTCCGAAAGCTGCTGTGCCGAGAAATTTCCGACCGAGCTTTCCGAACCGTTTGATTTTTCGGCACACGAGAAAAATGCACCGCACAAGATCGCCGCTGCAACGGCAAATGAGATTTTTTTCATAAGATAACTCCTTTGCAAGTCTTTACCCTATAGTGTCATTTCACGCGCAAAAAGACGAGATTCGGAAGCAGATTTGTACAGATGCACAAAATCCACATTAACGTTCTATGTATATCATTCAAAAAGGGACTCATTCGAGTCCCTTTAGCTATCAATTTTTAGGTTTATTATTCATCGTCATCATCGGACTTTTTTCTGCCGAGGAGACATATAGCCGCGATAACAGCACATCCTCCGAGTGCGCCGAAAACAACGGTCGGAGCCTGAACTCCCGTGTTTGAAGAGGCTTCCTTTACGTCCTCCTTCTTTGTCTCAGAAGCGGCTGCGGGATCCTTTTTGGCAGATGTTGAGGTATCCTTTTTACCGCCGTCGCTGCCGAGGTTCTTGCCTGTTACGGCAGTTGTTGTTGTGGTCTCGCTCTCGGCGGTCGTATTAATAACAGAGGGATCGGTATCGGGATCATCTGCCTCTGTAGCAGGAGCCTGTGTCGGCTCAGGCTTGGTTTCAGGAGCCGCTGTCGGCTCANNTGGTGTCGGCTCGGGTTTTGTTGTGGGAGCTTCAGTCGGAGCAGGCTTTTCAGTCGGCTCGGGAACTGTTGTCGGAGCCTGTGTGGGAGCAGGCTTTGTCGTGGGAGGCTCAGTCGGAACAACGACCTTTACTATCGAGAACGAATAAGCGTTTCCGCCGCTTACGCTGACAGTGAATGAGCCGCTCTTTCCATCGACCTCAAATCCATCTGGAACTGTGATCTTAAGGGTCATACTCGTGTCCATAGGCAGATTCTTGAACGTAGAAGTGCCAACGCCCGAACCGTCAAGCTTCTTGGAGCTGATGATCTCGTCGCCGTTCATAAGAGTGAAGGTTACCTTTGCGTAAGTCTTTCCGGCATCGTTGAGAGTGATCTTGACCTGATCGGCAGCGACCTCAGCGCCCCTTTCGAGAGCCTCCATAACGCGCTCGTAGGCGGAAGTGTCCACGCCTGCGGCATAAGACCTTATCTTGCAGTTATCCGAGTTTACAACAGCTGCCGCACAAGAAACGGCGAGCAGTCCCGAAGCAAAAAATGAAACTATTTTCTTTACCATAACATACACCTCATTTATTCCTTATCGCTTACGGTCAGAACGTACCAAGTAAGCGTTTTACTTTCCTTATCAAAAGCGAGTCCTACGCCGATATAACCAAAATCTGGATCAAACTCGCCGCTTGAAGCATCGAGCGAAGCAACAGCCTGTTCGGCATTGGGATAGCCCTTTATCTTGGAGGCTTTCCACTCCATCCACGCAGGGAAAACAGCCTCAAGCTCATCGCTCACATCGAACGAAAGCCCATCGTCATCAGAAGCCATAAGCAGCTTTGCCTTGCTGTCCGCAAGCTTCGTGATGCTGTCCACCTGCTGCATCTGAGTGCCTCTTTTAGCGTTGACAGCGTCAATATATTTACTCTTCTCAACAGCTATACCCGTGTCGATCATGTGGTCGGCATCAGTCGGGATGCCGGACTTGTTTTGCTCGAGCGCCACAAGAACCGCGCCGTCATTGTCAAAGAAATTGCCGATAGACGCTTCATACGCGATCCACAGTGCATATATCTTATCCTTGTGAGCCTCGCATTCATTCACAAAATTCGCATCGCTTGCAAAAATATACTGAGCCGCATTCATCGCATCAACTGCGCCGCGGAAATCCTTATCCTTGACCTTTGCATCGGCATCGCTGTTCAGGGAATCTTTATAAAGATCGGCTGTCTCCTTGATCTTATCCTGAGCGAGCTGATAATATTTCGGATCGTCCGAAATAACCTTCTGGTAAGCTAAAATTGCGTCGCTGAACTGTCCTTCGGTAGCGGCTTTTTCGGCTTTTGCGAATTCAGACCTCGAGTTCTTGATGAGATCAGCCATACCGAGCTTAGAAGTGATCGCATCGGAGGAAGCCTGATCGTTGTCGGACTTGAGTCCTTTCAAAAGAGCGACACACTCGTCATAGGTTATGGTCTCAGCGATATAATCGGCGAGCGCCTTTTCAGCCTGTGAGACCGCATCGCTTTCAGCGGAAACATCGGGCTTTTTCTCATCGGCTTCGCTGCTTGTATTGTCATTTTCCTTAACGTCACTTGCCTCAGTCTTGTTTTTTTCAGGCTTTTTATCGGAATCGCCGCTGAAGATCGCTATCCCTCCGACGGCAGCTCCGCCGATAAGGACGACCCCAAGAACGATCGGCACAGCCTTTTTGCCTATCGAACGCTTGATCCTTCTAATTATCTGTCCGCGGTCGGGCTGAGAAAGATTCGCCTGACAGAACGGGCAGAAACGTGCGTTATCAGGTATTTTTTCCCTGCATCTCCAGCACTTCATTTATCAAGTACCACCTCTCAGAATGCATAGTTAGTCCATATATCACATTCTATTCCTTATAAATTATAACATTACATTTAAATAAAGTCAACATACGATTTGTAGATTCCAAGAACTTTGTATCATCTATGCAATTTGGCATGTTTTGCTTGTTTAATTTGCACAAACTTATTTAAAATATCCGAACTGCTTGCATTTTACACAAGTTTACTGTATAATTTTTATGAGGTGATTAGAATGAAACGTACAGATTACATAAATTGGGATGAATATTTTATGGGAATTGCCTTGCTCTCCGCTCAGCGAAGCAAAGACAATTCGACTCAGGTAGGCGCATGTATCGTAAATAGTGACAAAAAGATCGTATCTGTCGGCTACAACGGTATGCCGACAGGCTGCTGGNNCGATGACGAAATGCCGTGGGAACGCTCCGCCGAGCACGAGCTTGACACGAAGTACCCATATGTCTGTCACGCTGAACTAAACGCGATCCTGAACAGCAATATCGGCAGTCTTTCGGGCTGCACGCTTTATGTAACGCTCTTCCCATGCAACGAGTGCGCAA
>DHYN01000017.1:10079-12729 GCA_002414125.1 Ruminococcus sp. UBA5129
TTTGAGAAGTGCGGCGTCACAGTGGAAAGATATGAAGCATCGGGAAAAACGCTCACTTTAGGTCTGTAAAATATCCTTTCCATGCTTCGTACAGCCTGTCAAGCGACCATGCCGCATTCGCAGGACTTGTCGAGGGAAGCTTCACCGCTTCGATCCCTGTTCGCTCGTGAATATACTTTTTGTATAGATTATAAGATGTCGAACCGTTGCAGCATATCTGACCGATTTTTGCTGTCGAGAGTATACCCGTGAGGTCGTTCGGAGCAACATCCGATATACTGCTGTCACTCGAACCCTTGATCTCGCAGCTCGCGATAACGTCCCACAACGCAACGTGATTTAGTAGTAGGAACTCGCGTTTTTCGGGCATCTCAGTCGGAACGGGCTCTTCAAAAATGCGTGCGAGCAGCATCCAGAAGCGATTCTGAGGATGTCCGTAAAAGAAGCCTACCTCCCTCGACTTAACAGACGGAAACGACCCGAGGATGAGGATCTTGCTGTTTTTATCGTACACGGGAGGGATGCTGTGCTGTACCATAATTATTCCTTTCCAAAAATTGCGTAGGTATCCATGAAAATGCCGAACCATTCATCATACTCGCCGCAGGAATAGTCTTTCTCGCGGCTATACTCACCGTATTATCGAGTGGTGACGTGCGAGTGGGTGACGTGCAATTTGACTCTGAAGTTTTCCGCAAATATAGAATTTAAGGGACTGCCTTTTCAANNTTTGAGCAGTCCCATTTTTAATATTTTCGATTTTATCAGCTTATTCGAGCACAGGAATACAAGCCTGAGCATCAAGCTTCTGTGCGTCAGCAAAGGACATTTTTTCAGAAATGCGGCTGCCCTCCGCATCGCGGATATACCACTTTGCCGTAAAGCTCTCGATGCTGTCAACGAAGCTCTGATCGTCGGCAGACTCCCATGACTGCGAGAAAACATTGACTTTGTGCTTAGCCGAGTCGATAACATCTCCGAGAACAGCGCTCGCTGTCGGGAGCTTTCCTGCACCGCGTCCATAGAGCATCACCTTGTCGATACCGTCACCGCTGACAAGTGCAGCGTTGAACACATCGCTTACATTCGACATGATATTATCGTAGGGAACGAGCATCGGCATTACCGCAGGCAGGATCTTTCCGCTCTCCTGCTTTCTGACAGAAGCGATAAGCTTGATCGCGAAACCCATAGAATCAGCTGTCTTTACGTCATCAAGAGCGATTTGAGATATACCCTTAGTATAAACGCTCTTGGGGTAAACGTGCTTTCCGAAAACGAGAGAAGAGATGATGCAGATCTTGCGGCACGCATCATGACCCTCGATGTCGGCAGTCGGATCTTTCTCCGCATAACCAAGCCTCTGTGCGAGTGCAAGCGCCTCATCGAACGGCATATTTTCATTGTACATCTTTGTGAGAATGAAGTTTGTCGTACCGTTCAGAATACCTGCAACTGCCGATATATCGTTGGCTGCAAGACATTTGTGAAGCGGACGGATGATCGGGATAGCTCCGCCGACACTCGCTTCAAAGAAGAAATTGCAGCAATTTTTCTTTGCGATCTCGAGAAGAATGTCGCCTTTCTCGGCAACGAGCTCCTTGTTGGATGTGGAAACACTTTTGCCCTTTTCGAGACATGATCTTACAAATGTAAAAGCAGGTTCAACGCCGCCCATGCACTCTGCAACGGCAGTTACCTCATCGTCATTTAGAATGTCGTTGAAGTCCTTCGTAAACTTCTCTTTGTACGGTGAATCGGGAAAATCCCTGAGATCGAGAATATATTTCACGTCCATTTCCGTACCTGCACGCTTCTCGATGTTCTCCTTATTTTTATAGAATAGCTCGACAACGCCCGAGCCTACAACTCCGTGACCTAAAACTGCAAATTTAACTGACATAGCAACCTCCGATTTATCACTCGGCTGAGAGGATCTTGACCTCTGAAACACCGTCAAGTGAACTGATTGAATTTAAAACAGACAACTCGTTCTCCGCATTTTCATTGAGTCTGAGCGATATATTCACCGCAGCAGCGCCATCAACAGGGATGCTCTGATTTACAGTGAGTATATTCGCCTGACGCTCATGGAGATAGACAAGAACGCTTGAAAGAACTCCCGGACGGTCATTCAGCAGCAGATAAAGGTTGACTATCTTGCGCGTGAAAAGCTCCTCATACGAAAAAACGCAGTCCTTGTACTTATAGAAAGCGCTTCGGGAGATACCCACGCTCTTGCAAGCCGATGCAAAGCTTTTTTCGCCTTTCTGAGCCATGAGCTTCTTGACTTCGAGCACCTTGGTGAAAACCTCGGGCAGTATCTTAGCATCCGCAACGATCAGTTGTGAATTATTGACCATTTCTCCGCCTCCCCGTCTGTTTCGGCGGAAACCGTCCGCCTACGAAGAACAACTGTACTCTACTTAATTACTATATCACAAAACTGTCCGTTTGTCAAGTACAAATGTCCGCAAATATTCCACTTTTTTTGGTAATAAATACAAAACTTCATTTTCATCACGGCTTTAAGGTGCGCTCATATATCAATTATTGCCTAAAAACTTCTCTGTAACGCAGCTTCACCGCAATATCCGACTTACTAAATGTTGTTCATTTATACAACCGACTGTTATGTTACAATAGATCA
>DHYN01000060.1:0-163 GCA_002414125.1 Ruminococcus sp. UBA5129
ACACAAATCCCCTTGACGATGATTCGATCTACAATGCCGATGTCTATCAGCGCGGTGACGGCATCAACGTACTTGATGCTTTCTCGGTGCAAAAATTTCTCGCAAGCATGATAAATGAACTGCCCGAATCGTAAGAAAGCTGAATGCAAAAAAATGAGACCTC
>DHYN01000060.1:245-2596 GCA_002414125.1 Ruminococcus sp. UBA5129
AACCTCCCCGATACGGCAAGGTAAACGCTGTCGGCAATGCAGTGGTTGAAGCCGCAGAAGATGAAAAGCATGACAGGCATCACTGTTCCGAAAATAAGCGATGTGTCGCTGCGTTCCTTGCAAAGTCGGGAATTCTCGATTGCAAGATACATCAGAAAGCCACAGAAAAATCCCAGCACCACCACGCTTAGCGGACTGTCCGCAAGCTTCGCACCGATGATCTCCTGTGCCCTCGGGACGAGTTTTTCCCAAACCAATGACAGCGAGAGTAGTCCGCATGACACCGATACTCCGAGGATGTTCCCGACAAACGCCGCCGCTACCTCAATGATGTAACGAGGCGGATTTTCGGGTATATAGCCTACCTTTCCCGTGAAAAGTGCGAGCCCGAATCGTATGATGCAGTAAAGCGCAAAGCTGAAAAGAACACCTCCGATATAACGGTTCTCTGACTGCATATATGCGGTGCATGCGATAGTGACGATGACTCCCGAGACTATGGAACGTCCGAATATTGGGATCAAACGCCTCACTGCGCTTCACCTCCGCCGCCCGAGCCGAGCACCGCCTTCCTCACGGGAAGCACCGCCGAGGGTGCGACCGACAGCTCGTCAATACCCATGCGCATGAATGTTTCGGTAAGCTCCGTGTCAGCGCCGAGCTCTCCGCATATACCGCACCAGATCCCTGCATTATGGGCATTTTTAGCGGTTTCCGCGATCAGCCTGAGCACCGCAGGATGATGCGGATCGCAGAAGCTTTCTACTTGTGCGTTCTGGCGGTCGGCAGCAAGAGTGTACTGCGTGAGATCGTTTGTGCCGATGCTGAAAAAGTCCACCTCGCGTGCAAGAACATCGCTCATCAGTGCGGCGGCAGGAGTTTCGATCATGATACCCTGCGGAATATCGGCGTATTCAATCCCCTCATCGACAAGCTCCGCCTTGACCGAATCAACGATCTCGCGTATTCGGTGCACCTCGTCAAGTGACGTTATCATAGGATACATCACACTGATATTACCATAAGCTCCTGCTCGGAAAATAGCCCTGAGCTGAGTGCGGAAGATCTCGGGACGGCTAAGGCAGATCCGTATCGCACGGAATCCCATTGCAGGATTCTCCTCACTGCCGATATTCAGATAGTCCACCTGTTTGTCCGCACCGATGTCGAGCGTTCGGATTATCACGGGCTTGCCTGCCATTTTCTCCGCGACCGTCCTGTATATGCGGAACTGCTCCTCCTCGGTCGGAAGATCGGTTCGGCTAAGGTAGATGAACTCCGAACGGAAAAGTCCTATCCCCTCGGCATCGTTCTGGGAAACTGACGCAAGCTCAGACTCACTTCCGATATTCGCGTAAAGCTTTATCCTCCTGCCGTCAGCCGTCACGGTAGGCTTGCCGCGAAGCTCTTCAAGCGCTTGGCGCGACTCCTTTTCTTCAAGGATCTGACGCCGGGCTTTTTCAACGGTATCGCTGTCGGGGTCGATCATCAGCTTTCCCGTGCGTGCATCCACGACAGCTTCCCTGCCGTGAAGATCGGGTGTAAGCTCGATCTTGCAGCCGATGATCGACGGGATATTCATCGTCCGCGCAAGTATAGCAGTGTGCGAATTAGACGAGCCGTGCACTGTCACGAACGCAAGCACCTTGCTTTTATCCATCCTAACGGTGCGGCTCGGAGCAAGGTCGTCAGCAAGTATCACGGACGGTTCATCGGGATCATCGGCAGTTCTTCCGAGAAGAATGCGTATCACGCGCGAGGAAATATCCTTTACGTCAGCCGAACGCGCGTTCATGTACTCATCATCCATTTCGAGGAACCTCTGCGCGAAATCATTTCCTGTCATCAAGACTGCATACTCCGCGTTGACCGACTGGGTTCGGATAAGCTCCTCGACAGCGGAAATATAATCGTCGTCCCCGAGCATCATACCATGTATCTCAAAGATAGCGGCATTAGCCTGACCGACTTCACTGACCGACTCCTCATACAGCTCTCCGATCTGACGCTCTGCCTCATCTCTCGCAGTCCGAAATCGTCTTATCTCCGCCTCGGGGTCGTTGATACTGTATCGTGTGACTTCTTCAGACGGCTCGCTCAGCAGGTGTATCTTTCCCACTGCCGTGCCCTTATATACGCTTTTTCCGTAGTATATCTCCATTTTTCCTGCTCCGTTTCGTTTGGATTTTTTGATGTACAAATAAGTTCATCAATAGTATATCCGTTTTCAACGTGTTGATTCACAATGTTGAAAAATTGACGTTTACTATAAGACAATTTTTCCGAACGGACAAAAAAAGAAGCGTCTCATATGAGAGCTTCCAAATTTAGAACCTGTCCACATAGAAATT
>DHYN01000006.1 GCA_002414125.1 Ruminococcus sp. UBA5129
TACCATTCCGAATATCGCTGTGGCTCCGCAGGACGAAAAGCATTTTTATAGGAAGCTCTTATGCGTAAGGGCTTCCTTTTTGTTTAAGGCATCGTCGGAATATGTTTCTCTGTATTCGTCATAAAATGTTCGTGTACAGCATAATCTGTCATGAGGTGGTAATATGAACGAACAGGAGACAGATGAGGTAATTATCCGTGCCGAACCTAATATCGGCAGCGGACGGCAAAAATGCGATGACATCATCGCCATGCAGGCGGTGGTGTGTATCCTTGCGGCGATCGGCACAGCGATATTCGGAATGGTAGACCCCGAACGCTGCGGCGCGCTGCTTGAGCATTTCAAACGCATAGTGATATCGGGCGCTGATGTGATTCCGAATCCGATAGACCTGCTCGGAAAATTTTGACGGAGATATACATATTCGGGGTGCGCGTGAGGGTGGACATCTCGTTTCTTGCGCTCATTGCGCTTGCGGCGGTCTATGGAAGAGGGGAAAGACTGGCATCTGCCGCGGCAGTGTGTGCGGTTCACGAGCTGGGTCACATAATCGCGCTCTACCTTGTGGGAGGCAGTCTCAGAAGCGTGACCTTTCTTGGTGCAGGGATAAAGCTTGAGCCGGATCGCAGCAGGATGCTTCCGATGATCGGCGAGGCTCTTGTCCTGATAAGCGGTCCTCTCGCCAACGTCCTTATGTCTGTGTTTTCGGGGGCTTTTGGTCATCTTTCGCCGGAGATATTTGCTTTCGGACTTGGTGCGGCATTCTTCAATCTGCTTCCGTACCGCTCGCTTGACGGCGGCAGTCTCATTCTGCTTCTGAGCGGAAATTCCCCGACAGCGGTCTCGATCATGCGCTTTCTGCAATTCGGTATAAGCGGTTTTCTGCTTGTTATGTGTCTTTGCAGAGATATGATGTTTGTCCCTTTTTTTGTAATATCGGTGATGTATCTTTTTTTGAATGAAATTCCTTGACAATCCATTTAAAATGTGTTATTATAGAAGTGACGTATTGCGTCGATTATGATTATATGGAGGATTTTAAAATGGCTTTTTGTAAGTATTGCGGAAATGAGATCGCTGAGGGCGAGACTTGTACATGCGCAGAATCACAGGCAGAAAATAATAACGCAGCTCCTGCTGCTCCCGCTTCGGCACCGACTCCCTCGGATGCACCTGCGGATACTGCTTCAAACAATAAACCCTCTTTGGGTGGTCTTGATGCAGCAAAGCTCAAGAATTTTGCACCTGTTGCAGCACTTTGCGCTGCTGCATTGCTCGTTATCATACTTATCGTAGCTCTTTGTGCAGGCGGCGGCTATAAGAAGCCCCTTAAGAATTTCGCAAAGGGTATCAACAAGGAGGATGCGGAGACGTTCCTCTCGGCATTCTATTCCGAGGATATGATCGAGGACTCGGATGCTTATGACGGTGATTTCGATGACGCTGTTGATGCATTTGATGATATTCTCGACACTATGATCGATTCTCTTGAGGATGAGTACGGAAAGGATGTTCGCTTTAAGATCGACATTGATTCCAAGAAGGCTGTTAAGTCCAAGAAGCTTAAGGATTTTGAGGACTACTACGATGATAAATATGATATGGATGTAACGATCAAGAAGGCTTACAAGGTAAGCTGTACATTCGAGATCGAGGGAGACAAGGATGAGGATGAAGTGGATGACATCGACCTCGTTCTTATCAAGATCAAGGGCGAAGGCTGGAAGATCTACATGGGTGACGGCGGTTCATCACTTTTCAGATTCTAAACAATAATAAAAGCAGGCACAGCAGTGTCTGCTTTTTTATGGAGGAAAATATGGGCAAGGAACTTAAGACCAATGCGATACGCTTTCTCGAAAAATGTGGCATAGACTACAAGATGACGGTGTACGAATGCGCGGAATTTGTTGACGGTATCACTGTGGCAAGGAAGCTCGGTCAGCCCGAGGAGGAAACGTTCAAAACTCTCGTTGCGAAGGGAAGATCGGGCAGCTACTACTGCTTTCTGCTTCCTGTAGCCGAGGAGCTTGACCTAAAAAAGGCTGCAAAAAGCGCAGGGGAGAAGTCGGTGGAGCTGATCGCAGTAAAGGATATCACAGAGGTGACGGGATATGTTCGCGGAGGCTGCACGCCAATAGGGATGAAGAAGCAGTTCTTCACAGTCATCCACGAGACGGCTTCCGCAATGGAGCAATTCTATATCAGCGGAGGACGTATCGGCACGCAGATACAACTCTCGCCAAAGGCTCTTGCGGCTTCGATAAAAGGCGTTTTCGCAGATATTATACATTAGGTCAAGCTCCTCGGCTACNNCCGTTAGGGTGAGCTTTTCTCATTTATCGAGAACAAATTCGTTAATACCCGTGTACAGCGTAAAAGCAACCTTTCCGCGGTAATCATCGGTGTTGAGAAGTGCTGCCTCATCGGGATTTGAGAGGAATCCGCACTCAGCCATAACTGTCGGATTCTTGCTGTAATAGCAGAGGAAGAGCTCCTTTCCGCAAAGCTTGATCTCGCGTTCGTTTTCGGGCTGGAGATTTTCCGCAAAACGGCTTTGAAGAGTTCTTGCAAGCCTTTCGCTTTCATCATTTGACGAAGAATAGAACATCTGTGCGCCGTGATAGCGTGAGTCGGTGAACTGGTTCTGGTGGATAGATATGCAGACGGCATTTTCGTGCTTGTTGAAAATTTCGAGACGATTATCCATATCGGAGCTCTTTTGATTCGCGATACCTTCGATGCCCTTGTCGTGTATAGAAGTATCGGTATCGCGCGTGACCTCGACAGTGTATCCGCTTATTTCGAGCATATCGCGCAGACGGAGCAGGATATCGAGATTGATACCCTTTTCGGGAACACCGTCCGCCGATGAGCAGCCGCCGTCGATACCGCCATGTCCCGCATCAAGTACAATGATCGGAAGTTCGGCGCCCATGTCTGCTGAGACTGGGATGGTGCCGTTTTTGCTTGTGCTGCGTAGTATCAACGATCCTCCTGCAACGCTTATAATGCCTCCTGCGAGGATGCAGCCTGTTATTATCTTTCGTTTTAGCTTGTTCATTCTGCTACTCCTTTTATGATTATTTCTTTATAAAATATGCTTCTGAAACAGCTTTTATTCCCTTTGATACCGACATTCATAAAGCAAAAAAGCACATCACACGATGTGTTTCTTATCTTATTTCAAATGAGCGGTCTCCCTTGAGAGGTATGCTCTCGACAGACATATTTTCTATAAGGACGAATGTGCCCTTTTCGATCGAAAGTATACCGTCTTTTTCGACTTCGGTTATGCGATCAGGAGCGAAAAGGGCGAGCAGTATCGCTTCTACTGCCCTGACAGACTTGTGTATCTCAAGCTCGGATATTTCAATCCTGAGCCTGACAAGC
>DHYN01000119.1:0-6075 GCA_002414125.1 Ruminococcus sp. UBA5129
CATAGTACTAATTGCATGTACTATGGCGCTTTTTGTTTAGGCACAATACCGAATTTATCTCAACGAAAATATCAGTGATTTCCGCAGTTATGTTCTCCGCACGAATGACTGCCGCAGGAATGACCCGCCTCGTGGCTGTGGTGCGAACACATCACATTAGGGTTATAGTTCAGCTTGCCGTTCAGAAATTCCTCTACCGCTGTGTCTGCATCTCCGCTTACGCCACCGTAGAGCTTTATTCCTGCCTCTGCAAGCGCGTTCTTCGCTCCACCGCCGATTCCACCGCAGATAAGAACTTCAACACCATTGGTTGAAAGGACTCCTGCAAGTGCGCCGTGACCGCTTCCGCTCGATAAAAGGAGATCGGTGCCGATCACTTTATTGTTCTCGACAGTGTAGAGTTTAAACATTTCNNAAGAAAGATCTGTCCGTTTTCGTATGTTACTGCAATTATCATTTTATTAACTTCCTTTCAATAATCGTTTTTTATATTGTATCACATTTTTAATAAAATATCAAGAGGAAAGTATGTTTTTTCCAAGGCAACAGTAATCGCTTTTGATCGTAACAGAAGTTGTGACAAAAAGAATATCAAAAAAGAGTATGTTCAAGTGCAGCACGGAACATCAGCCAAATCGATGCGGAAAAGAAATTATTGGCAGGATTTTTCATTATTTTCAGAAGCTGCGATGTATAAAACGGTATTAAGCTGCAATAATATAATCAAGGCGATTGTATTTTTACAATGTCCAAATTCCTAAAGAAGAGGTGTTCTCTATGTGGGACAGAATTGCTCTGATACTTCTTATAATCGGAGGAGTCAATTGGGGTCTGGTAGGAATTTTCAGATTTGATCTGGTAGCATGGCTTTTCGGCGGCGGCGACAGCGTACTCAGCAGAGCTGTATACATTCTTGTAGCTATTTCTGCTGTATGGTGCATCTCGCTTCTGTTTAAGACCGAGGAAGAGGTTGCTATCAGCACATCAGACCGATAAAAAAGTATCCATGATGCCGTGATACACGACAAAACCCCNNTGAGCCTCTGCTCATAGCGGTTTTTGTTTTGTTAAAATGTATATGTTTTACACACAAACAAAATCATATTGCCTATAAATCATTGACATTTACTGAATTAGAGAGTATAATAACAATAGTTAGAGAGCACTAATAGATTGAATGACATTTCGTTATCACAATATAACTGAATTAGCTATTGTAATTATGTCGAATATGTGATATAATAAAGAGACAGTCTATTAAGGAGGGGAGTTTTATGCAGATAATTCTTGCATCGGCTTCACCGCGCAGAAAAGAGCTAATGAAAGTAATAACAAAAAATTTTACGGCAAAGGCTGTGGAGACGGAAGAGATCATCCCAAGCGAAATTGCAGCCGAAAAAGCTTCTGAATATCTATCAAAGATTAAAGCGGAAGCAGCGGCAAAGCTTCATAGCACAGATTTGGTCATCGGCTGTGATACGACAGTTTTGTGTGACGGACAAATACTTGGCAAGCCTGCCGATAAGGATGAGTGCCGAAAATATATGATGCTTCTTTCTGGACGCGCGCATATTGTTGCAACAGGTTGTACTATAAGATACGGCTCCATAGAAAAAAGCTTCACGGTATATACCGAGGTCTTTTTCCGTGAAATGGATCCCGAGGAAATCGAATACTATATTTCGACAGATGAGCCGTATGATAAAGCAGGCGGATATGGTATACAGGGAAAGGCTTCGATATTCATTGAGAAAATCAACGGAGATTATTTCAATGTAGTCGGTCTGCCGGTATCAAGATTAAATACAGAACTCAAAAGTTTTTTGAATAAAATCAATAAAGGAGAAATATTATGAAAAACACAGCATTTTCCCCCGCAGACATCCTCATCCCAAATAATGGAACGAACATGAAGAAATGGTCTGTCATTGCGTGCGATCAGTATACGAGCGAACAGGCATATTGGGACAAAACAGAAGCCGAAGTTGGCGACTCACCGTCAACATTGAAGCTTATTCTGCCTGAGATCTACCTTGAGAGACCTGATGTAGAGAGCCGTATTGCGAAAATACACAATACAATGAGCGATTACATAAATGAAAATATGTTCACTGAATACAAGGATGCTATGATCTATGTTCGCCGCACACAGTCAAACGGCATTATCCGCGATGGAATTATCGGTAAGATCGACCTTGAAAAGTACGACTTTTCAAAAGGAAGCAATTCCGAAGTTCGTGCAACCGAAGCAACAGTTGTTGACCGTATTCCTCCGAGACTAAAGATAAGAAACGGAGCTCCTCTCGAGCTGCCTCATATAATGATACTTATTGACGATCCGGATAATACTGTCATTGAACCGCTTGCATCCGCTACTGAAAGCTTTAAGGAGCTCTACAATACCGATCTCATGATGAACGGGGGAAGCATCAGTGGATATTTAATTGATAAGGCTTCACAGGAAAGGGTCGGCAGTGCACTCTGCGCCTTAGCTGATACCGACACCTTTAATAAGAAATATGCACTCAAGGATTCCCCTGTGCTCCTTTATGCTATGGGAGACGGTAATCACTCACTTGCAACGGCTAAGGAATTTTATGAGCAGTTAAAGTCATCAAATCCCGAAAAGGACTTCTCGGAGCATCCTGCACGCTATGCGCTTGTTGAGATCGTTAATTTGCATAGTCCTGCTCTTAAGTTTGAGGCTATTCACAGACTCGTATTCAGTACAAACTGCGATAAACTCATCAACGAAATGACCAATGTCCTCAGTCTTTCGGAAAACGAAACAGAACAGTATTTCGAGTATACATACAAGGGAGTTGCCAAGAAGGTTTTCATCGGAAATACCACATCGAATCTCACAGTAGGTTCATTGCAGAATTTCCTTGACAAATTTATCAACGAAAACGGCGGAAAGATCGATTACATCCACGGGATCGAGAATGTAAAAGCTCTTGCAGAGGAAAATAACGGTATCGCATTTGTACTTCCCGATATGGATAAGGCAGACCTTTTCCCGACCGTCATCAAGGACGGTGCACTTCCGAGAAAGACTTTCTCAATGGGTCACGCGGATGATAAGCGTTTCTACATTGAAGCTCGTGCAATACTTTGATCGGAGGATTTGCCAATGACCCTTGATGCACTGAAGATCGGCGAAACAGCTACGATAACTGCAGTAGGAGGGGAGGGACCCCTCCGATTGAGGCTGCTCGATATGGGAATTATTCCTAAGACTAAAGTCATGGTGAGAAAGGTCGCTCCTATGGGTGATCCTATCGAAATACATCTTCGAGGCTATGAGCTGACGATCAGAGTAGACGATGCTAAAAAAATCGAGGTTGAAAGAGAGGAAGCCGATAAATGATCTTAGCTCTTGCAGGCAATCAGAATTGCGGAAAAACAACACTGTTCAATCAACTCACAGGCTCTAATCAACACGTTGGAAATTTTCCCGGAGTGACCGTTGACAGTAAAGTCGGAGCGGTAAGAGGAGTTAAAAATGCCGAGGTGGTAGACCTGCCGGGCATCTATTCAATACGTCCATACACGCAGGAGGAAATCGTCACAAGAGATTTTCTTATAAACGAAAAGCCCGATGCGATCATCAATATAATTGATGCGAATAATATTGAACGAAACCTCTATCTGACACTTCAGCTTCTTGAAATGCGGATACCAATGGTTCTTGCTCTGAATATGATGGATGAAGTGCGTAAGAACGGAGGAACTATCAACGTTAAAGCGCTTTCCACAAAGCTTGGTATTCCTGTTGTTCCGATAAGCGCGGCTAAAAACGAGGGCATAGAGGAGCTGATCGACACGCTGATGAATGTTGCAAAGAACAGGATCTATCCCACCAAAACAGACTTTTGCTCGGGAGCTGTTCACAGATGCATTCACGGTGTCACACATCTGATCGAAGATCATGCTGAGAAGCTTGGCATCAATCCGAAGTTCGCTGCAACAAAATTAGTCGAAGAAGATCCCGATATAATCAAGCGTATGGAGCTCAGTCAAAACGAGCTTGAAATGATCGAGCATACTGTTGTAGAAATGGAATTTGAGTGCGGAATGGACAGAAATGCCGCACTCGCTAATATGAGGTATACATTTATTGAAAATGCTTGCAGAGAGACGGTAGTCAAGGCTCATGAGAGCAAGGAGCATATACGCAGTGTCAGGATAGACAGTATCCTTACCGGCAAATATCTCGCAATACCGACATTTCTCGGTATTATGATACTGATATTCTGGCTCACCTTCAATGTTATCGGAAGCTTTCTGAGCGATCTATTGTCGCTCGGAGTTGATAAGATAACCGAGCTTGCAGATAGAGGACTCTCTATTTATGGGATCAATCCTGTTATTCACAGTCTGATAATCGATGGAATTTTTGCCGGTATCGGAAGCGTACTGAGCTTTCTGCCGATAATAGTTACACTGTTTTTCTTTCTTTCAATTCTCGAGGACAGTGGATACATGGCACGAGTTGCCTTTGTAATGGATAAGCTCCTCAGAAAGATCGGTCTTTCTGGAAGAAGCTTCGTTCCGATGCTTATCGGCTTCGGCTGCTCTGTTCCGGCAATAATGTCGAGCCGAACACTTTCGTCCGAACGCGACAGAAAAATGACAATTATGCTTGTTCCGTTTATGAGTTGTTCGGCAAAGATACCGATATACGCCGTTTTCACAGCAGCATTTTTTACCGATCACAAACCGCTCATAATGATAGGACTTTATGTTTTCGGAATTATAACCGGAATACTTTACGCCCACATATTAAACCTTACAGCTTTCCGCGGAAAACCCATCCCGTTTGTAATGGAGCTTCCAAATTACCGAATGCCGTCTCCGAAAAGCGTATTAATGCTCATGTGGGATAAAGCAAAGGACTTCATTACAAAGGCATTTACGGTAATTTTTGCCGCAACTATAATAATATGGTTTCTTCAGAGCTTCGATGCAAAGCTCAACGTTGTAACAGACAGTGCCGACAGCATGCTTGCGATGATCGGACAACTGATCTCACCGCTGTTCAAGCCGCTCGGATTTGAGGATTGGCGCATCTCGACATCACTCATAACTGGACTCACTGCTAAGGAAGCGGTAGTCAGCACTCTCGGAGTGCTCCTCTCGTCGAGCAATGCTGAGCTTTCGAGCAAGCTGAGCGAACTTTTTACACAAGCTTCAGCACTTAGCTTCCTCGTATTCACGCTTTTGTACACTCCTTGTATCGCAGCAGTTTCTACGATCAGAAAGGAACTTAACTCACCCCTAAAAACAGGAGCAATCGTAGCGGCACAGTGCATTATCGCATGGATCATGGCGTTCATCGTTTTTAATATTGTAAGTTTACTTATTTAGGAGCGTGAAAAATGGGGGTTCTCGATTGGATAATTGTTGCTGTGATAGGGATAGCATTCGTTCTGAGCATTGTATATTCCGTCAGACATAAGGGATGCGGATGCTCGGACTGCACACGATGCACAAAAAGCTGTTCCAAACGAAAAGAATAAGAAAAGCCGTATATAGCAGAAAGACGCTATATACGGCTTTGTTATTAGTAGGTGATCCACCATTCGGGAGTTATCTCACCGAGAGTGATCGTTTTTTCGGTTGCGTAGTCAAGAAGAATTTCAATATTCTTGTATCTTGTCGGCATAAGCTGAATCATAAGCTCACGGCACGCACCGCATGGAGCTACGTTTGAACCGTCAGGAAGTATTGCAAGCACACGTTTGATGACTGCTTCTCCGTTTGTAATCATGTTAAAGATCGCATTTCTCTCAGCGCAGATGCCAAGCGTTGAGCATGTGTCAATACATATTCCGGTGTATATTCTTCCGGAATCGGAAAGAACCGCAGCAGCGACCTCACCGCATGTAACATATTCGGAAATGTTTCTCGCACTAAGAGCGGCAGATGCCGCGTTGTACATCTCCTTCCAGAATTTATCCATAGTCAGCCTCCGTGTCAATCATTTTCCATATGCTTTAGGAATTCCTCAAAAGCATCCTCAAGAAGTTTTTCGTCCTCAACGGAATAGTAACCGACTACGTCCTCAGTCTG
>DHYN01000119.1:6081-15877 GCA_002414125.1 Ruminococcus sp. UBA5129
GACATCATCATTGTCCTCGCCGACCTCATCAAAAGGAACAAGTGCGGCGAATTCTATGCCTTTAAACGAAAACTCATCAATTATTTCATAATGATGCTCAATACCGTCATCGTCGGTCAGTGCGATGCATTTTTCCGCAAAAAGCTCATCATTTTCCATTTCAACACTCCTTAAAGAATTTTTCTTATTCGTCTTCAAGCTTCCATATCGCTTTGTCGCGCCTGAAATATATGCAGACTCCAACTCCAAGAAGTGCTATCACAAAAAAGAAAAGTGCAGCTCCGGAACCTTTTCCGACACCGAATAAAGCTGAAAGAACGCCGCTTTTCTGCCAAGACATAAACGGCTCAAAAATATAGTCAACTGCAAATCCGCCGATAAAATATCCAAGCGGAATAGTGAAAAATTGAAGTGAATTTCTTACGGAATAAATTCTGCCCTGCATACTTTCCGGAATTCTTAATCTCATAACTGCGCTTAGATTTGTATCCATGAGCGGAATAAAAATCCAACCGAGAAATCCGCCAACACTCCATGCCCAAACATTATTTCCAAAAGCAAGCAGGAAGTTTTCTGTACTCATAGAAAATAACAGGCAATTGCAGATGACCCTCACTCTGCTTTTCGGAGTTTTGCTTAATGATGCAATAATACTACCGATGAGCGAAGTAATGCCGATCACAGCGTTAACGATTCCCATGATCTTTTCACTTCCGCCGTTTCTGGACAGCATCATTGCAGGAAATGCAGCATCGTACATCGAGGCAACAAGATTTATCGACGCAAGAAACATTATAAGCTGGAAAATACCTCTCTCATTTCTCAGCCATTTGATTCCGCCCTTCACCAGATCAATGAATTTTTCATCGGCATTATTCCTTGTTTCACACGATGGGATTTTGATAAAAATAAGAAGTGTCAGAAAAGCTGTGAGAAAAGAAAACAGGTCGAAAAATATAACTGCCTTCATACCGAAGATCCCCATAATTGCAGTTGTAATAATCGGTGTCAGGATCGAGCTGGCAGAACTTGAAAGATAACGGAAGCTGCCCTCTTTCTGGTAATATTTTTTCGGTAGGATCAGCGACGTTGCAACCTCAGATGCAGGCTGCTGAACTGTATTCATAAGTCCGCTGACGGCGTTCAGAATGTATATGTGCCATATTTCGAGATTATCCGTTATAAGAAGAATAAGCACGATCAAAGTTGTAAAAGCAGCTCCGCAGTCACTGATAAGCATTGTTTTTTTCTTGTCCCATTTGTCCGACAACGCTCCTGCAAAAATACTGCATATCACATACGGCGCATAAGAGCATACCATGAGAAGCGCCGTACTTAACGCAGAACCATTCTGATTATAAGACCATATTACAAGGGAATACGCTGTCATTGAACTGCCGAGAGTCGAAAATGACTGGCTGAGCCAAAGTATAAGAAATATACGCATTTCATAAATTGCGTTGAAAAATTTTTGCATTTTAACCTTACTCCTAACTTGATATTTTTTATCGGTCAGTGTGCAAGGCTGTCAGGAACAGATGTATTTTATTCTGCTCTGCGCTGTACTGTTCCGTTAAACCCTGCACAGAGCTTTGTCAATACAAAGAATCATCTTTTTCCTCCGTTAACTCTTTTTTATTTATTGTATCATAATATGTCAAAAAAGTCAATAAAATTTGACCCGAATAATTTACTGATTTGGACTGATAATATTTTAGGGAGATGATAAAATGAAAGCATTAAAAAATAAAAAACGACCTTATGAGACGGAAGGTATCGAAGAGGCTTTGACAGACACATGCTCCACTGCCTCGTCAGGAGACATGACCGGTTTGATACCCAGTGGAGATAACGACTCACAGCAGCTTGATGCGTACAATGACATGTACCCGTATTTAGCGGACGGAATAGAGTGATTTGCACAAAATGCAGATGCTTTATATGTGAATATCGACAAAATTCCGGTTTGCTATTTAAAATTTAAGCTTGTTATGTTATAATTAACTATTAGCGGAGCAAACTGTGCTCCGCTATACATAAGAGTTGTATATTCGCGGAAGCTATGGTGACGAGCTATGATTTTAAGAAATTTTATAGGACATTTTAAAACTGTTGCCGAGCACAGGCACAAGGTTCTTGTACACTGCATAAAGGCAGGTATAGTCTGGCGTGGACTTACACACGATCTGTCAAAGTTTTCTCCGACT
Organism: Ruminococcus sp. UBA5129; assembly: GCA_002414125.1. Classification (GTDB taxonomy): domain Bacteria; phylum Bacillota; class Clostridia; order Oscillospirales; family Ruminococcaceae; genus Ruminococcus. The sequence continues at coordinate 8,289 of DHYN01000119.1, forward strand.
GAATTTATTCCCGGAGTCATATATTTTCAGGGAAATAGAAGTCCAAATGAAAAGGAACGTGAGTCTGACGGCTTCTCCCGTGCTTGGATGCATCACAAAGGCAGAAACAGACACCACTTTGAGTATTGGACGGATTACAATCCAAAAACGAGGAAGCTTGAACCTGTGTCGATGCCCGATATATTCATATATGAGATGTTTTGTGATCGTGTAGCTGCTTCAAAAACGTACAACAAAGAAAGCTACACTAATGATATGCCGTTGCAGTACTTTATGAGAGGCAAGCAAACGCGCACTATGATTGCCCAAAGCACCTCCGACCGCTTGGAAAAGCTCCTGACAATGCTTTCTGAAAAAGGAGAGGACTACACATTTGCTTACATAAAAAAGCAAGTGAGGAAATTAAAGAAAAAACTTTAGGACTAAATTTACTGTCCCTCCATTGTGATAATTGCTGCCGCAGATAAATTTCAAAAAAACGCTTGACAAAATTTTCATAATGTGGTATAATAAACACGCCTTATTTAAGGCGATCATGTTATCCTTGCTCATAGTAAGTTGTGAGCAAAATCCAAAAGGAGGTGTATGTAAATGGCAAAGGTATCAGCTAAGTATGAAGTAATGGTTGTTTTCAGCCTCAAGAATGGTGAGGATGCTTGCAAGGCTCTCATTGAGAAGTTCAAGGCAAGAATCGAAAGACATGCCACTGCCGTTGAAGTCAACGAGGATTGGGGTAAGCGTAAGCTTGCATATCCTATTGAGGACGAGACAGAGGGTTACTATGTGATCTACACATTTGAGTCACAGCCCGATTACCCTGCAGATCTTTCAAGACGTCTCAACATTACCGATGGCGTTCTTCGTTCACTCGTTACTGTTATGTAATTCAATCTCGTTATTCAATAAGGAGGCGATCAGATGAACAAGGTTATTCTTGTTGGCAGACTCACAGCAGATCCCGAACTCAGACAGACACCCAGCGGCGTTTCATCGTGCAGATTTACTGTCGCAGTAGACAGAAAATTTGTTGATAAGACCTCAGGCGAAAGGCAGGCTGACTTTATTACATGCGTGGCTTGGCGTTCTCAGGCGGAGTTTGTTTCGCGCTATTTTAATAAAGGCAGAATGATCGGTATCGAAGGAAATATCAGAACAGGAAGCTATAAGGACAGAAACAATCCGGAAATAACTCGTTATACAACGGAGGTTTTTGTTGACAGCGTTGAGTTTGTCGGATCAAAGAGTGAAAGTGCTCCGAGAAGCAATAACACTCCTGCACAGGATCCCGATTTTAATCCATATTCTCAGATCCCTCCTATGAAGGCAGCTCCTCAGCAGCCTGCACAGAATGACAGTATGTCTTACGGCAATCTCGATGAATTTGAAGAGATTCTCAATGACGGAGACGTTCCGTTCTAACTTTACTTTATATTGAAGGAGGTATATGTCATGGAAAGAGAGAGAAATTCTCGTCCTACAAAGAAGCCCCGCAAGAAGGTTTGCATGTTCTGCGCTGACAGAGTAGAGAAGATCGACTACAAGGATCTCGCTAAGCTCAAGAAGTGTATGACAGAGCGTGCTAAGATCCTTCCCAGACGTGTAACAGGTACTTGTGCATATCATCAGCGTGAGCTTACAGTAGCTATCAAGAGAGCAAGACACATCGCACTTCTCCCTTATGTTAGCGACTAATCAATAAATACAACTGCCGTTCCGAAAGGTACGGTAGTTTTTATTTTGTAAAAAATTTCCGAACGCACTTGACAAAGTGTGATAAATCGGCTATAATATTAAAAGTTAAAGGCTGTGAAAAGAAGGAGTAAATGAGTACCCGAAGCTAAGAGAGCTGCCGTTCGGTGCGAGGCAGCGTGAAGGCTCATTGAAGTAGTCTTGGAGCTCTTCAGGCGAAAGCAGAGTAGTTTGGAGCGTGATTCTCACGTTACAGGGATTGCAGTTGTCAGACTGTGCAGAGTGCGGGAAAACTTTCCCGAATTCAGGTGGTAACACGGACTAATGTTCGCCCTGAGCTNNTACGGCTCAGGGTGTTTTTGTTCTAAGACCGTATACGATCAAAAAATATATCAAAAAGGAGAATTTCTAATGTCAAAGGAACTTGCAAAAGCTTATGACCCAAAGGAATTTGAGGACAGGATCTACAGTGCATGGAATGAAAAGGGTTGTTTCCGTGCTGAAGTTGACCCCCAAAAGACACCATACACAATAGTGATTCCTCCTCCGAACATCACCGGACAGCTTCACATGGGTCACGCACTTGATGAGACACTTCAGGACATTCTTATCCGTTGGAAGAGAATGAGCGGCTATTCGGCACTCTGGCTTCCCGGAACAGACCACGCGGCTATAGCTACGGAAGCAAAAATAGTAGAGGCAATGCGCAAAGAGGGTGTAACAAAAGAGGATCTCGGACGTGACGGATTCATGGAACGTGCGTGGGCTTGGAAAAAGCAGTATGGCGGACGAATCGTTGAACAGCTAAAGAAGCTTGGCTCTTCATGCGACTGGTCAAGAGAACGTTTTACAATGGATGAGGGCTGTTCAAAAGCCGTTAAGGAAGTATTCGTTAAGTACTACGAAAAAGGACTCATCTACAGAGGAGAGAGGATAATAAACTGGTGTCCTCACTGCAAAACATCACTCTCAGATGCAGAGGTAACATATGAAGACCAGGCAGGTCATTTCTGGCATCTTCGCTACAAGATCAAAGACACCGATAAGTACCTTGAGCTTGCAACAACGCGTCCTGAAACACTGCTCGGCGATACCGCTGTTGCTGTAAATCCTGCCGATGAGCGTTATAAGGATCTCGTAGGAAAGATGGTCATCCTACCGATAGTTCACAGAGAAATCCCTATCGTTGCTGATGAATATGTTGAAATGGACTTCGGTACCGGTGTTGTAAAGATCACTCCTGCTCATGACCCGAACGACTTTGAAGTAGGCTTACGTCATAACCTACAGATCATCAACGTAATGAATGACGATGCAACTATTGTTAACGACTACTCTAAGTATGCAGGAATGGACAGATACGAGGCCCGTAAGGCTATCGTAGAGGATCTTGAGGCTGAGGGTGCGCTCGTTAAGATTGAGGAATACAGTCATAACGTAGGCACCTGCTATCGCTGCGGAACTACAGTAGAACCTAAAGTCTCGACACAGTGGTTCGTTAAGATGAAGCCGCTCGCTCAGCCTGCAATCGACGCTGTAAAGAATGGTGAAACAAAGTTTGTTCCAGAGCGTTTTGATAAGATCTATTTTCACTGGCTCGACAATATAAGAGACTGGTGCATCTCACGTCAGATATGGTGGGGGCATCAGATCCCTGCATTCTATTGCGACGAATGCGGAGAAATGGTCGTAACAAAGGAGAACGGAGCAGTATGTCCTAAGTGCGGAAAGCCTATGAGACAGGATCCCGATACACTTGATACATGGTTCAGCTCGGCATTGTGGCCTTTCTCAACACTCGGATGGCCCGAGAAGACGGCAGACCTCGACTATTTCTACCCAACAAACACACTTGTAACCGGTTATGACATAATATTCTTCTGGGTAATCAGAATGATGTTCAGCGGTCTTGAGAATATGGGCAAGGTTCCGTTCGATACAGTCCTCATTCACGGACTTGTACGCGATTCACAGGGACGCAAGATGTCAAAATCCCTCGGAAACGGCATAGATCCTCTTGAAGTAATTGATGAATACGGTGCAGATGCGCTCAGGTTCATGCTTGCAACAGGAAACTCTCCCGGAAACGATATGCGTTACATTGACGAAAAGGTCAAGGCTGCAAGAAACTTTGCCAATAAGCTGTGGAACGCTTCTCGTTTCATCATGATGAATCTCCCCGATGACTTCCGATTCAACGGACTTCCCGAGACACTTGCCCTTGAGGATAAGTGGCTTGTAAATAAGTTCAATAAGCTCGCTAAGGAAGTAAACGAGAATCTTGATAAATTTGAGCTCGGAATCGCATCCACAAAGATATATGACTTTATCTGGGATGTATACTGCGACTGGTATATCGAGCTTACAAAACCGAGAATTCAGGCAGGCGGCGAGACAAAAGCAAATGCTCAAGCAGTGCTTGTATGGGCAATGCAAGGAATGCTCAAGCTTCTCCACCCGTTCATGCCGTTTATCACAGAGGAGATATGGCAGGTTCTTACCAATGAGTCAAGCATGATAATCCTTGAGACATATCCCACGTTTGACCGAAGCATCAATTTTGATGAGGAAGAGAAGTCGTTTGAGAAGATCATCGCGGCTATTAAGGCTGTAAGAAATACCCGTACCGAGATGAACGTTCCGCCATCGGTAAAGGCAAAGCTTCTTATTGAAACATCTGAATCCGAACTCTTTATGTCATGTACAGCGTTCTTCGAGAAGCTCGCCTCCGCATCTTCCGTTGAAGCAGGAACGAGCGTTGCTCACGAAAACTGTGCAAATGCCGTAACAGATGCAGCAAGAATATTCATACCTATGGATGAGCTTGTTGACAAGGAAAAGGAGCTGGCACGTCTCGAAAAAGAGAAAGCTAAGGTTCAGAAGGATATCGACTTCCTCAGCGGAAAGCTCAACAATCAGGGCTTTATCGCAAAGGCTCCCGAGAAGCTGATCGAGGCTGAAAAGGCAAAGCTTGCGGTTGCCGAGGAGAAGATGGCTAAGATAATGCAGTCGATCGAGGCTTTCAGTAAATAATTGGTGACATCATGAAATTTGATATTCCAACTATAGAGTCTGAACGGCTGATCCTTCGACCACTCACTTTGGATGATGCTGACGATGTATTCGAGTGGACAGGTGATGAGCTTGTGGCACGATACATGATCTATCCCACCCATACAAGCATAGATATAACAAAAATGTGGCTGAGTTCGCTTGAAACTCTCGAAAACGAGTACACATGGGGAGTTGTCCGCAAGTCCGACAGGAAGCTGATCGGCTCTGTGGGAATAAGATACCGGACAGACGAAAAGGTTTGGAGCTTCGGCTACAATTTTCGCCGAGATAGCTGGAATCAGGGATTCGCAACGGAAGCCTCACGCAGAGCAATAAAGTATGCCTATGACGAAAACGGTGCAAGAGAATTTATTGCAGGACATGCTGTTGAGAATACGGCTTCAGGACGTGTTATAGAGAAATGCGGTCTGACGTTTGAGAAGTATGGTGAGTTTAGCAAATTCGATGGCAGTGTAACATTTAAGGCAAAGGAATACAGAATGAAACTGGAGTGAAAGCAATGGTAAAGCATATAGTAATGTTCAAGCTCAAGGAGGCTAACGGAAAATCTGAGTACGATAATGCAGTCGAAGCAAAGGAGCGCTTTGAGGCAGTTCTCGCAGGTGTTCCTCAACTAAAAGCAGGTGAACTCGTTATCAATTCAAAGGACGCTTCCGAGAGCAATTATACGATCTCTCTGATTTGCGACTTTGAAACGATCGACGACCTCAACGCATATCAGGTGCATCCCGTTCACAAGGAGTTCGGAGCTTTTATAGCTCAGGTCAAAGAGAAGCACGCGCGTGCATCGACTACGAGTATTGAGCGCATGATTTCGGGACAGTCGCAAGGCTGTCCCTTTATTTAGGAGAAAATATGATTTTTAAAGAATGTATGGAATACATCAATTCATACAGCAAATCAGGCGGAAGGATAACCGATCTTTCAAGAGCCGAGGAGCTTATGGAACGTATAGGAAATCCGGAAAAACGGCTGAAATTCGTACATATTGCGGGTACAAACGGTAAGGGATCTGTCGTTGAATATATTTCAAATGCGCTGATCTTATCGGGATATAAGACCGGACAATTCACATCTCCATTTGTACTTCATTATCAGGACAGAATACGCATAAACGGTAAGGAGATAGACGAAATGTCCCTGTGCGAGATATGCAGCTTTGTGAAGGAGCGTACCGCGGACAGACCTTATTCGCAGTTCGAGATCACAATGGCTATAGCGATGCTCTGGTTTGAACGTGAAAAGTGCGATATAGTTGTACTTGAAGCAGGAATAGGAGGAATCCTTGACAGCACCAATGTCATACCGGCGCCTGTTTTGTCGGTAATAACATCAATATCGCTCGACCACACGGCAATATTGGGTAATACAGTTGAGAAAATCGCGGAACAGAAAGCGGGCATAATCAAAACAAGTTCGGCGGTCGTGCTTTCCCATGATAATAAAAAAAGTGTTGTAAGAATAATAAAAAATACGGCAAAGCAAAAAAATGCGGAGTTTATAATGGCGAGTTGGCTCGATTTTAGGTTGCTGTCCATGGATTCTGACGGGCAGCCGTTTATATATCGCAGAAAGAACTACAGAACGGCGATGCTCGGATATGCTCAGCCGATAAACGCAGTGACATCTATAGAATCGTGCATGTATCTGCAAAAAAACGGGTTTAATATTTCCGATGCAAACATAAAAAAATCAGTTGAAACAACGAGAATCAACGCCAGAATGCAGTATATCGAAGAAAATCCTCCTATAATTGTTGACGGCGGTCACAATGTATCGGGCATACAGAATCTTGAATCAGTGATCGAAGGAAGTTCCAAGCCTGTCTACGCAGTCATGGGGATGATAAATTCCAAAGACTACGAACATGGTGCGATTATTGTTTCCCGGTATGCGGACAAAGTGTTTACGGTAGATGATTTTGCTCCAAATTCCGTAAACGCAGTGAAATTGGCTGAAATTGCGGCTGAACGCGCTGAATCTGAAGCTTGCGGCTCTCTCTCAGCCGCTGTTAAAAATGCAATTGATCTTGCTGACAAAAATGATGGCTTAGTAGTAATATGCGGTTCTCTATATCTTGCAAGCGAATTTTTGAACAAGTATCGTGGTGGAAATCAACAAATAATTTAGGGCAATTTGTGCAAAGTGCCGAAATGATTTAAATGTGAAAATTTACAGCGATAAAGTATTGAAAAATTTTCCTTGTAGTGATATAATTTTAAGTGAACTGCGAGAGCGGTATCTTTTTAAAGGAGGTTTTTTAACAATGGCGTTAAAAAATCAGTATCTTATCGATTTACTTGAAACAGTTAAGAAAAGAAATCAGGGTGAGCCCGAGTTTATCCAGGCAGTAACAGAGGTTCTTGAGTCGCTTGAGCCCGTTGCTGAGAAGAGACAGGATCTTGTTGATGCAGGCGTATTCGAGAGAATCGTTGAGCCCGAGAGACAGATCATGTTCAGAGTACCTTGGGTCGATGACAACGGCAAGGTACAGGTAAACAGAGGCTTCAGAGTACAGTTCAACTCTGCTATCGGACCTTACAAGGGCGGTCTCAGACTTCACCCCTCAGTATATCTCGGAATCATCAAGTTCCTCGGCTTTGAGCAGATCTTCAAGAACAGCCTTACAACACTGCCTATGGGCGGCGGTAAGGGCGGATCTGACTTCGATCCTAAGGGTAAGAGCGACGGAGAGGTTATGCGTTTCTGCCAGAGCTTCATGACAGAGCTTTGCAAGCACATCGGCGCAGACTGTGACGTTCCTGCCGGTGATATCGGAACAGGCGCAAGAGAGATCGGTTACATGTTCGGTCAGTACAAGAGAC
>DHYN01000119.1:15882-16156 GCA_002414125.1 Ruminococcus sp. UBA5129
GTAAGGGTCTCACATTCGGCGGCTCTCTTACAAGAACAGAGGCTACAGGCTACGGTCTTTGCTACTTCACAAACGAGATGCTTCAGGCTAACGGCAAGAGCTTCGAGGGTCAGACAGTAGTTATCTCCGGTTCGGGTAACGTTGCTATCTACGCAACACAGAAGGCTACACAGTACGGTGCTAAGGTCGTTGCACTTTCCGACTCATGCGGCTATATCCACGATCCTGACGGAATCGAGCTTGATATCGTTCAGCAGATCAAAGAGGTTGAGCG
>DHYN01000119.1:16209-16361 GCA_002414125.1 Ruminococcus sp. UBA5129
CTGGACAATTCCCTGTGACATCGCGCTTCCCTGTGCTACACAGAACGAGATCGACGGCGAGAGCGCTGCTATCCTCGTAAAGAACGGCACATACTGTGTATCCGAGGGTGCTAACATGCCTTCAACTCCCGAGGCTATCGAGACATACCTTT
>DHYN01000120.1:0-3231 GCA_002414125.1 Ruminococcus sp. UBA5129
GCTCTTCCGAGGAATGCAGCGCCGATGATACCAGCATCGTTTCCGAGGCTTGCAATGACGATCTTAGCGTTCTTCTCGGAGTTTTTCGTGTAAACCTCCTTTGCAACGAGCTCCTTTACAGGGAGGAGGAGCGGATCGCCCTCGTTGCATANNCCGCCGCCGATGCAGAGCACATCGGGCTGGAAGATATTGATCGTATTTGTGATCCCTGCTGCGAGGTACTTTATGTACTTGTCAACGACTGCCTTTGCAGCGCTGTCGCCTGCTCTCATAGCATCGAAAGAGGTTCTTGCTGTGACCTTGCCTGCCGACTCAGCCATCTGAGCCATTGTGCAGTCGGGGTTCTCGGCAATAGCCTCGCGAGTCATGCGGATGAGACCTGTTGCCGATGAGTAAGCCTCGAAGCATCCCTTTCGTCCGCACGAGCACTGGGCTCCGTCCACCTCGATAACTGTGTGACCGATCTCTGCACCTGCAAAATTCGAGCCTGAGTAGATCTTGCCGTCAATGATGATTCCGCCGCCAACGCCTGTTCCGAGCGTGATGCAGACAGCGTTCTTTGCGCCCTTAGCCGAGCCTGCAACATACTCGCCGTATGCGGCTGCATTTGCATCGTTCTCTATGAAAACGGGCTTGTCGATGACCTCGCGGATGTACTTTACCATGGGAGTGTTCTTGAAGCCGAGGTTGTTTGAGTACTCGATGATGCCGCTCTCGCTGTTTGCGATACCGGGAGTACCCACACCGATCCACTCGATGTCATCAATAGTAAGCTCAGCGTTCTTCACAGCCTGAAGAGCCATTTTTGCCATATCGGCAGCGATCTCCTTTTCGGGTCTCGGGCAGTTTGTCTTAGTGCTTGCCTTGGCGATAATGTTATACTCCTCGTCAACTACGCCTGCGACAATATTTGTACCGCCTAAATCAATTCCTACATAGTATTTCATTATATTTCCTCCATTATATTAATTTCAGTATTTATAATACTGCATTTACCTTTTATAATTACTTCGCCGAGACCTGCCGGAAGAAGCCAGCTCGTTCCCTTGGCGAGAGGATACTCGTTTCCGCCGTGGAATAGCGTTCCCGAGCCCTCGACTATCAGCAGATGCTTGAACGAGCTTTCATCCGCAGTGCATACGAGAGCGGTTTCGTTGAGCTCGTATTTTGTCACCGTGAAGTATTCACAGTCTGCGAGCAGTGTGACCGATGAACCTGCAAATCTGCCGCTGAGCGTGACCGTTTGGTTGAGCTCCCGTTTCGGAGTGGGCTTTAGCTCGGTGACATCCAGCGCCTTTTCAATGTGCAGCTCACGCGGTTTTCCGTCATCACCGACTCTGCCGTAGTCGTACACGCGGTATGTGGTGTTGGAATTCTGCTGTATCTCTGCAATGACAATACCCTTGCCGATCGCATGGAGAGTTCCCGACTCGATGAAGAAAACGTCACCCTTTTTCACGGGAACGCGTTTCACATTTTCGAGCAGCGTATTATCCTCTACAGCGCGGCGGAATTCCTCCTTGGAGATGTTTTCGCGGAAGCCGTAAATCAGCTCTGCACCCTCGTCACAGTCAACGATGTACCACATCTCCGTCTTGCCGTATTCGCCCTCGACTCTCTGAGCGTACTCGTTGTCGGGGTGCACCTGAACGGAGAGATTATCACATGCATCAATGAGCTTTATGAGCACGGGAAAGTACTCGAAGCGCTTACAGTTAGTTCCCGAAGCCTCGGGATGAGCGGTCAAAAACTCATCGAGCGGCATACCTGAGAGATCTCCGTTTTCGATGATGCTCACACCGTCCTTATGGACAGAGAGCTCCCAGCTCTCGGCGAGACGGCTTAGTTCGGACTCCTTGCCGAATTCGTCTCTCAGCCTTGTTCCGCCCCAGATATAGTCCTTGATCGGAGCTTTAAGCTTTAATGGATACATTGTTATTTCTCCTTTGCAAACCTCTCGCGGAACTCCTGCTCCGTTCCGTTGAAAACATTGAGGTCGATATATTTTTCCTCGCCGACAAATCCGCGAAGCTCTCCCGTACAGCTATACTGCCAGAAGTCCCACTTGATGAATTCGGGCTCGAAGTTGACGTTTCTTATCCATATCGGATAGTCCGCGAACTCATCCTTGATATAGCGTCCGTAGGCGCTGAGCGTCGTATATATCAGCGGCTTGACGCCGTAGTACTCCTCGAGCCTTTCGAGCAGCGGACGCAGTATTTCGGTGCATTCGTCCGAGGTGGGTTTATTGCGGAATTTGTCACCGTAGTATTCGATGTCGATGACAGGCGGCATGTTGATGCTGTCCTTTGAGACAGTGCGGATGAAGTTTTCAGCCTGAGTCTCACCGGGACTGTCAAAGCTGAAAAAGTGGTATGCCGAAATGCTGAGGTCGGTGCGCGAAGCCATTTCGAGGTTATCCTCGGCGAATTCATCCACATGCGAGCTGCCCTCAGTTGCCTTTATGAAGGCGAAGGAAATGTCCTGTTCAGCGAGCTGCTGCCAGTTTATGATACCCTGATAGCGCGATACATCGACTCCTCTGACGGGATAAGCGTCTCTGTTGACGACAGCCTTCGAGAAGTAGACCGAGGCGGCACATGCAGCCGCAGTCATTATTGCTCCAAGTCCTACACATATAATTCTTTTTGCTTTTTGCATTTATTTATCCATATCTCCCATAATGATTCCTCTGCCGTCAGTGGCGAGGTAAACTCGTCCGAATATCTCTGTGTCGCCTGTGATCGAGGGGCAGAGATTTCCGAAGCGATGGCTGTCATCGTTGATCCTCAGCCATGTTTTTCCGAGATCCTCCGAGCGATAGATCCCGTAACCTTCGCTTTCGGTCGTGCCGATAGCGTAAGCCGTCATTGTGCCGCCCTTTTTGCGGGGAGCGCCGAATCCGACAGCGCGCGCTTCGATATTTTTGATCTCCTCAAAGCTCTTTCCTCCGTCAGTTGAGCTGAGCAGCATTTGATCGCCGCAGAGCCAGACGTGACCTTCCTTATCGCCGACAGGAACGATGTCGCATCTGTTCGGTACGGATGCGCCTGTCTCGTGGAAGTGATAGCCGTTATCGGTCGAGACCATGAATTTTCCACCGCTCACCGCATAAGCCGTTGACGGAGCGAGTTTGTCTGCCGCCAGCGCTGCATTTCTGCCGAGACCCTCCGCGTAGAACCAGGTTTCTCCGAGGTCGGGGGTAGTATAAGCGATCGGTGAATCGGCAGG
>DHYN01000120.1:3362-3555 GCA_002414125.1 Ruminococcus sp. UBA5129
GGCAAAATTGCCGTTCGTCCACGAGACCGCAAGCGATTCGGGGACTCCGTTTTTCATGAAGTGAGCATCATCGGGATAACTGTTCACATCAACATGAGCGAATCCCGTGAGGTCAGCCATTATCGAGTACAGACGAGGGGAGTCTCCGTTCCTGACAGGGCTGACAATATCGAAAACCGCCGTTTCCTCGATG
>DHYN01000098.1:0-6381 GCA_002414125.1 Ruminococcus sp. UBA5129
ACGCAAATTCCGATTTATCTTATGCAATGATGTTATCTGCAATAAATAAGTCTGTATGAAAATATACTTCTTGTAATCATCGCTCGGACAGTTCAACTGCACGACTAAGCTTTCTTCCGAAGCTGTCAGCGATGAGCAGCAGAAATATTACGTTCGATGCAGCATAGGTCAGAGTAAAAGGAAAGGCAGAAATTATAGCTGCCCTATATAGCCCGATATCGAAGCCGTTATCGTACCACAGCACCGACCAAATGTCGGTCACAAGCGAAAAAACAGCTCCCGAAGCAGCCCCGTAAACGAGCAGAGCCGTCTTGTATTTTTTGAGCGGATGAGCAAGGAGTCCTGCACCAAATCCGATAAGTCCCCAAGCAAGCATCTGAAACGGAGTCCATGCACCGTGTCCGAAATAGATGTTAGAAAGGAGTGCGGAAAGGGCTCCCGTCATAAAGCCGCCCTGTGCAGAAAGATATATTCCGCTGAGTATAACTATTGCGGTGATAGGTTTGAAAGCAGGGATCGGTGCGAAAAGAAATCTTCCTGCTATGGAAAGTGCAGTCATGACAGCAATGAGTACGGCGTACCGTGATGAGACTTTTTTTCGCTCGAACGATGCATAAAACACACCGCAAGCACCTGCCGATACCAAAATAGAAGTGATCGTATAGTGCTTTTCTGCAAAAAAATATACGCACAGTACACATAGTGCTGCAAAACCAATAGAAACGCCTATTCTGCGATGTTTAGCGTTCATCCGAATCGCCTCCGATCGAAAGTGCCCCGCAGCAAATCTCAGATAACTGATCGTATGTCACAACGTTACTGCAAATGCCGCGTGAGAGCCTTGCCGCTTCGGTCGTGAAGAAAAGTCCGTCCGCGAAAAGCTCTTGCGGTGCTGCAACGGACATTATCTCGCCGTCAAAAAAAATCCCGCATCTGTCGGCAGTTTCAGCCGCAAGTTCAGTGTCGTGAGTAACGATAACTACCGTTTTGCCAAGCTGTGAAATCTGACGAATAATTCCGATAATACGTTGCTTGAAGCTTCCGTCAAGACCTTTTGTCGGCTCGTCAAGGAGTACTATTTCCGCACCGCATCTCATGAGCTTAGCGAGTCCGAGAAGCTGTGCCTGACCTCCGCTCAGATCAAATGGATGCATATTCAGCAGCGGTGTAAAGTCGTAAAAATCAGTTATCGCGTCCCCACCAAGCTCCTCGCGGACAGAGTCATACAAGAACGTGCATCTGACATCCTGCGGCAGAAGTCCGATCTTATCGCGAACCTTTTTAAGAGGCTGACCGAGGATCTCAATAGTGCCGAGATACGGCTTTTTGATACCTGATATTACAGAGAGTAAAGTCGATTTGCCGCTTCCGTTGCTCCCGAGCAGTGCAAAGCACTCGCCTCGTTTGATGTCGAGAGATGCTCCAGAAATTATGTCGTGAGACTTCTTGTCGTATACAAACCGTATATTTTTTAGGTGAATAGCTGTCTCCGAAAAGCATCTTTCATTCGGTTTTGGAAGCGATCTTCCTTTCAAATCAAAATTTTCGGAGAGCATTTTTCTGCTGTCGCTAAACTTCAAAGGAGGTTTGACAGCTTTGGACAGCAATTCGTGCTCAGCATGAAGTCGTATTCCGCACGGTAAATTTTCTCTCAAACAGGCACTCTGAACAAGCGTCTCAGCGGCTGACGAAGGGGAATCGAATTCAGTAAGATCACCTTTTTCGAGGAAAAGCACCCTGTCGGAAAGCGGTAAAAGCTCGGTAAATCGGTGTTCTGCAACAATGACAGTCACCCCAAGCTCGCGCGTTATCCGATAAAGATTGCGGATAAATTCACCGGCAGCGATCGGGTCAAGCTGAGCGGTCGGTTCATCAAGCAAAAGCAGCCGCGGCTTCATCGCGATCACCGAGGCAAGGCAAAGCATTTGAAGCTGACCGCCCGAAAGCGTATCCGTACTGCATCCAAGCAGACCGGAAATGTTAAAAAATGCCGAAACTTCCGCAATTCTGCGTTGTATCTCATCTCGGCTCAATGAAAGATTTTCACATCCGAAAGCAAGCTCACTGCGCACCCGATCAGTCACGATCTGATTCTCGGGACGCTGCATTACAAAGCCGATGTCCCCGGCAGAGCTATGCTTATCAAGTGACGAAAGCTCAGTACCGCAAAAGAGGATTTTTCCCGATTTTACGCCGTTTGGTGCGATCTCGGGCTTTAAACTTCTGAGCAGAGTCGTTTTGCCGCTCGCAGTGCCTCCACAGAGCAGGACAAGTTCGCCCTCATGTGCCGAAAACGACGTATTATCAAGAGTTTTCACAGATGCGTTTCTGTATTTGAATGTAAAATTCTCAACCCTTATGACTTCCATTTCGGCACACCTCGTTTCTCTTGAAATTGATAACAGCTTCGGTCACGATAGGGTAAATGAAAACGGCTGCTGCTGTAAATGAGACGATGATCGTCGGAGCAATATAGTTCGGAAAGCAGACTGTAGGGTAAAAAATAACAGATGCATCGTCCGCAAAAAATACTGATATCAACAGTGATATTACACATAGTAAAATCAGTGCAATATCGTTACAATTAATGTGAAACCGACTGTACGAGCTTCGCCCTTTAAGCTCAAAACCTCGTGCACTCATCGAGTCGGCAGCNNAGTCTGCATCCCGTCCTCGATCGCACGAGTGACAAGTGCGGAAAACAGAACTGCCCTACGACGGATCTTCCTTGATACAGAGGCGTTTTCAAGCTCAGTTGGCGGATTGTACAAATCAAGTTTTCGACTCGTGTCGATAAGATTCGGAACAAAACGAACGCTCATCATCAGAATAGCCGTGAGTCTCGGTGAAAGCTTTCCCGTGATGCAAAAAAGCCGCTCAGTATTCATCACAAGCGTAAGTCCGCGGCACCACAAAATTCCGGAAAACAGGCGTAAACCGTTGACCGCTCCGAAAACCGCCGCCTCAAGCGTGACTGCCTTTCCGTTAACGAAAAGGAGCGGAGTACTCCCTCTGTGTACAAGCAGCGGATTCAGCAATACAGCGAGTATAAATAACAATATATAGGTAAACAGCTCTCTTCTAAGCTGCTTTGGACTGCTCATTGAAAAAAGCATGAGCAGCGCTCCGATCAACGACACCACTATAAAAAACGGGCTGTCTATAAGCATCAGTGCGCCGAGCATTGCAATGAAGACCGCGAGTGCGGAAAACGGGTGAAAGCTCCTCATTTCGTATATTCCTCCGCTCCGATGTCTCTTCCGATATTGGTCGTGTACAAAAATTCTACCCTGTCTCCGTCATGAAGCACATAATTTCCACAGCCGACTGACGGAAACTCGTCATTTACCCGATACATCCAGCCCGACATTTCACCGTGCTCAAATTCGTAGACACCGTCGATCCCGCGGATATACACATCGGTGAGGACGCTTCCCGAGTAGTCGAGTGCGACTTTTTTATACGCAAGAACACGCTCCAGAGCCGAAAAAGCCGTTTCACCGTCAATGAGCACAAAATCTGTTTCGGGCACGATAGCACGTCCTTTTTCACCAAGCTGCTCGGTGCTGACCGTCATCGAAAACGTCAGGCTGTCAGGTCGGATGTCGTCTATATGACGGCTGTAGTACTCCTCGGGAGTCTGTATTTTTGTAACCAAAACCACACAAACACAAACCGATGCAATTATCGTTCCGCCGATAGCTTTTCCGACCGAAAGGTTCTTCCTCGCATACAAAAACAGCAGGCAGCCTCCCCAACCAACTGCTATCAAAGCGACTGCCGCGACCTTCCACGGTTGTGATGACGATCCGTTTTTACTGTTTGCAGTGATTACTGCTGCGGCTGTTACTGTCGTTTCTGTCAAAGTCGAAACCTCGGTGTACAGTGGCTTCTCAGACGTATTTTCCGTTTTTTCTTCCACTGTTCCAATTTGTGTCGAAAGAATTTCATCCGCAGGTTCCACCGCTTCTTCTGATTCCGCAGCAGTCGTTACAGCTTCCTCAGCTCCGCCCTGTTCCTCGGTAACTGCCGCTCCCGTCATGACGTTTCCGTTCGGCAAGGTGACTTCAATAACGGACACCTCTGTCTCTTGAGAAATCTCTTCGGATGCTGTTGTCGTGGTCTGGGAAGCGTTTTCCGTTGATGTGAGAACATACGGTTCGTAAAAAATACCGACTTCCATTGACGTCAAGGCAATAAGCGCCTGCACTGTCGCGGTCTGATTGGCTTTTCCTCCTTGTAAGTGGGAAAAGCCACCGCTCGCTGTCTTGTAGCTGAGCAGCGCATCAAAAGTAGTTTTGCCGGATTTTACAAAGCGCGTATCGGTCAGCGGATCTATTCCCAATGCCGACAGCGCCGCGATCACCTGAGCGCAGCTTTCCGAGGTCGGATTACCGAAGCTCTTATAGCCGCCGTCATCCTGTTGAAGCGCGGAAAGTCTGTTCAGTGCGGCGTTTACGGAACTTTCACAACCGTTCATTCCTGCGAGAGCCTGAAGCGCCATAGCAGTTACATCAGGGTCGGAAACGTTTCCCGAAAGCGCCCAGCCACCGTCAGAAAGCTGCCGCGCAAGGAGATCAGAGACAGCAGTATCCGTGTCGCCGATGCCCGAAAGCTTCATAAGATGCAGTCCGTATATTTCGCTCATGATACCAAGCTTTCCGTAGTTTTCCCCGAGGACATCCTCAGCATCGACCGAGCCGCCAGTCATAAGTGCCGAAACAGCGTTACGAAGCCGTTCAGAAGGATTGCCGTCGGAAGCGTGCTCAGCAAGCCTGATGTTGTATGCGGAGAAGTCGAAGCTGCCTCTGCGCGCGAGGGCACATGCAAACCAGTCAGCCTCGGAGGTACCTGCCCTTTCGGTCAGCCAGCCGTCAATAAATCCCTGTATATCGTCATATCCCAAGCTTTTAAGTCTGTATGAGACGATTTTATCCGCCTCGTCATCAGGCGATACACAAAAAACGGCGTTTGCAGTAGATATGAATACAAAAATAATTGCCACAGCAGCACATAAAGCTTTTATGAGCCTGTTTCTCATATATCAGTCGTTCCAAAGACTGCCGTTTTCATCGGCAAACGGCTTGTCGGTTTTGCCTGTCTGATATGCCGAATAGTACGCGAGCACCTTTGAAGCATCGACCGCATCAAAAGCCTTATCGCCGTTAACATCGGCAGCTTCTGTACTGATAACAGCTCCCCTTCCTGTTGAAATTCCTGAATACGCCGAAAGTATCATCGAAGCATCTACAGCATCAACGGAGGAATCGCCGTTTACGTCACCAAGCTTTTTAACAGCTCTGCTGCGGAGCACGAGCGGCAGACCGTTTTCGTCGTATTTATCGTACGAGCAGAGAAGATCTCCCTCGGGAAGCTCATCGGCTGAGATACTGCCGCTATCATTTGTCTTGTAGACCTTTCCGTCAATAGTAACATTCATGTCGGCAACAGGAGCGACCACAGAAACAGGATTAAAATTTTCATCGTATGTCGTGTCGTTGCTTGTGAAAGTGAGCGTATTTCCGTTACGCTCCATGTTCGGGAACTGCATACCCTTTCCGTAAGGATCGCCGTAGAATAGCAGTATCTCGTCTCCGTCAGTGACAGTATATTCGTTCATCGGCGCAGACGGTTCAACGCCTCCGACTCTGTAAAGCCAACCGTCCCAACCGCCGAATTTTCCTGCGGAAGCTTCATTGACAGCCGTAATATAACCGTTTTCGAGTCCGTATATCGTGAAACTGTCATCTTTTTCATCGGCAAATCTAATGATGTCCGAAACGGTCAGCTCGCAATCTGTCGGAATATACACGTCCTTATCGCAGACGCATTCACTGATACCCTCAATGCGAAGCGATACCTTTGTAAACCTCGGTGAGTTATCGGCGGCACACGCGTTCATAGGCAGACTTCCGAGAAGCATCGAGGCTGCAACGAGTGAACTAAACAGGTTGGAATTAAATTTTTTCATAAAAAAGCTCCTTTGCATTTTTTTCTGAACCTTTCTTCATATTAATTCAGGTTCTCAGCATCCGTTTGACGCTATAACTCAGGCAAAAGAGCAGAATATTTCAATTATTCATCGGTCACTCTTCATTCACCCAAAAGTGTTATAGCATGAAACTATATACCGTTACTGCTTATCGCAGGAATACTCGGGCGATCCGACTTATATGGACAAACCATAAATACGGTAATGGCTGTTGCGGCAGATTCTCACTGCACTTCTCCTTTGTATCCGTACCCATTATATCATATCTATTTAAATATGTCAAGCATTGTGAACGCTCACAGCACGGCAACAGCATTTACTTTTTAATGTAATATTCGGACGTTATCGTAGTCTTGGTTTTCAAATCTTTTGCCAAAAGATAAATTCGT
>DHYN01000098.1:6490-17272 GCA_002414125.1 Ruminococcus sp. UBA5129
GCATAAATAAAAGTAAATGCTGTTGCCGTGACCACCGAAAAAAACACTTGAAACGCTTGAAAAAATGTGGTATAATAATTTATTATGGGATTTTGTACAATAATAAGGAGAGAGGATCATGACCGATACACAGAAACTTAAAGCTGTCCTTGCAGATCAGCCTTGTAAAAAGGCATTTGTACGCAGCTTCGGCTGTCAGTTGAATGTCTCAGACGGCGAAAAGATCAAAGGACTGCTTCAAAGCGTAGGCTACACATTCACCGACTCTGAATCCGATGCCGACCTGATAATACTCAACACCTGTGCTGTCCGCGAAAATGCCGAGGACAGGGTATTCGGTATCATCGGTAGCATGAAGCATCTCAAGGACTCAAATCCCGACCTCATCATCGGCATAAGCGGCTGCATGACAGCGCAGAGCCATGCTGCCGAGAAGATAAAAAAATCGTATCCGCAGGTCGGATTCGTACTTGGTACATCTGCGCTCGATTCGCTCCCGTCACTCATACTCGAGTGCATGGAGGGCGCAAGGTTTGCTTCCGATACGGCTGAACACACCGAGATCTGCGAGGGCTTTGAACAGGTTCGCGAGAGCACGTTCAAGGCGTCCGTGCCGATAATGTTTGGCTGCAATAACTTCTGCACCTACTGCATTGTCCCATATGTACGCGGCAAAGAGCGCAGCCGCCGTCCCGAGGATATAATCCGCGAGGTCGAGGGACTCGTCCAAAACGGCTACAAGGAGATAATGCTCCTCGGTCAGAACGTCAACTCCTACGGCAATGACCTTGGCGGTGAAACAAGCTTTCCGCAGCTTCTCAGACGCATCAACGACATAGACGGTGATTTCATCATTCGCTTCATGTCGTCTCACCCGAAGGATGCAACTCCCGAGCTGATAGATGTGATACTCGAATGTGATAAGGTCGCAAAGCATCTTCACCTGCCGGTACAAAGCGGAAGCGATGATGTGCTTGAAAGGATGAATCGCCGATATACAATAGAAAAGTATCTTGAAACGGTCAATCTCCTAAGAAGCCGCGACCCCGATTTTTCTCTGACCACCGACCTTATCGTAGGCTTTCCGAACGAGACCGATGAGGACTTTAAAGCTACGCTCCGACTCATTGAGCGCGTGAAATTCGACAATATCTACTCATTCATTTACTCAAAGCGCACCGGCACTAAAGCGGCCCTCATCGACGACAAGATCCCCGATGAGGTGAAGAGTGTCCGCATGAGAAAGCTCCTCGAGGTTCAGCGCGGCATCACATCGGAACACTACAAGCGATTTCTCGGAAAGAGAATGCGAGTGCTCGCCGAAGAGCCCTGCAAAAAGCGCGAGGGCTATATTACGGGCAAAAGCAGTGAATTCATCATTTGCGAATTTCCCGGTGACAGCTCTATGATCGGACAATTTGTTGAGATCGAGGTCACCAAAACAATGAACTGGGCTGTTGAGGGACGCATCATTTAAGATATCTCCTGCACACCGCAGTGATATAAATATTTTAACCTATGGAGGAAAACAAAAATGGATATTATTAAGATGACAAGAGAGCTTGGAAAGGCTCTTCAGAACGATGACAGGTACACTGCCTACATTCTTGCCAAGAAGAAGAATGACGAGGACTCTGAGCTCCAGAACCTCATCGACAGCTTCGATGCAAAACGCAAGGAGCTCAACATCGCTATGTGCGCCGAAAACAAGGATACCGACAAGATCAAGGAGCTCGACACCGACATCAAGGAGACCTACAACAAGATTATGTCCAACCCCAATATGATCTTCTTCAGCGGCGCTCAGTCGGCTCTCGAGGAGCTTGTTTCCGAGATCAACCAGATCATCACCATGTGCGCTAACGGCGAAGACCCCGACACTTGTGAAGTTCCCAAGGGAGGCTGCTCGGGAAGCTGCTCGACTTGCGGAGGCTGCCACTAAGCGGAAATCCAAATTTTAATTGAAAGGAGCATCGCAATATGGAGATTGACAGAAGCAGGATCTCACCCATGATGCAGCAATATTTTGAGGTAAAGGACAAATACGCGGACTGTGTACTCTTCTTCCGCCTCGGTGACTTCTATGAGATGTTTTTCGATGATGCCGTTACCGTTTCAAAGGCGCTTGAGCTGACTCTCACGGGCAGGGACTGCGGTCTCGATGAACGAGCTCCGATGTGCGGCGTCCCTTTTCACGCCGCCGATACCTATATCAAACGCCTTATTGACCTCGGCTACAAGGTCGCCGTCTGTGAACAGCTTACCGACCCTGCCGAGACAAAGGGCATCGTTGTCCGAGATGTCATCCGAATTGTTACGCCGGGTACTCTTACGGACAGCAGTATGCTCGATGACGGCAGAAACAACTACATATGCAGCATCTTCTACGATGAAGCCGAAAAGATCTGTGCAGTCGCCTCGGCTGATATTTCAACGGGTGAGGCTTTCCTCTCAATGTTTGAGGGAAAAGACCTTGAAAACGGTGTTATCAACGAGCTTTCGCGATGCAATCCTGCCGAGATCATCTTCCCCGAGAGCTTCCTGAGCCTGAAAAACGTTGCTGATTTCATCAAGGTGCGCCTTGAATGTGCGGTAACACTGCGCGATAAGGAGTGCTTTGATACTGCTCTGAAACGCACCATGCTCGAAGGATTTTTCAGTGCGGAAAAAGTCTCGCAGCTCGGCATCTCGGAAAACGGCGCCGACTGCGCTGCCGCGTGCGGTCTGTTTGACTATATCAGCGAAACTCAGAAAAGCTCCGTTTCACGCTTCACAAGTATCGAACTGCTCAGCGGCGATGCCTTCATGGGTCTCGACCTTAACGCACGCCGCAACCTTGAGCTGACTGAGACTCTCCGCAATAAGGAGAAAAAAGGCTCACTGCTCTGGGTGCTCGACAGCACGCGTACTTCAATGGGACGAAGACTCCTCAAGAACTGGATCGAACAGCCGCTAAAGAGTCCTGCGCGGATCATCGAAAGACTCGATGCCGTTGAAGCATTCTGTCTGAAAAGCGTTATCCTCACCGACATCACCGATCTGCTAGACCGAGTTTACGACCTCGAACGACTCATGACCAAGGTCATGTACAAGACTGCCGCTCCGCGCGATCTCAAGGCGCTTTCGGCAACGGCTCAGCAGCTCCCGCTGATAAAGGCTGAGCTTGCAAAGCTCGAAAGCTCAAAGCTTCTTGCACGACTTAATGACGATATATCTACGCTTAACGAGATAGTCGGTCTTGTCGAAAATGCTATCATGGACGAACCGCCTGCTACGGTCAAGGACGGCGGCGTCATAAAGGACGGCTTCAATGAAGAGCTTGATTCGCTCAGAAATATCATGAACAACGGCCGCTCTATTATCGACTCGATCGAGCAGCGCGAGCGTGAGCGAACAGGCATCAAGACCCTTAAAATAGGATACAACCGTGTTTTCGGCTACTACATCGAGATAACGCGCTCCTACTACGACCTCATCCCCGAGGGCTATATCCGTAAGCAAACACTGACCAACTGCGAGCGTTTCATCACCGAGGAGCTGAAAAATGCCGAGAACTCTATCCTCGGCGCTAAGGACAAGGCGCTCTCGCTGGAGGCTGATATTTTCGCGGAGGTACGCGACTTCCTTGCAACGAAGCTCGAAAGCGTACAGAAAACCGCCTCTGCCGTTGCCGCTGTGGACGTCCTTGCCTCGTTTGCAGAGGTCTCGCTCAGAGATCTCTATGTGAAGCCCGATATTTCCCTCGACGGCTCGATCGACATCCGTGCAGGACGGCATCCTGTCGTTGAGCTTATGCTGACAGATGAGATGTTTGTCCCGAACGATGTTTACATTGATAAGAGATCGAGCCGAATGTCGATAATCACAGGACCGAATATGTCGGGTAAATCAACATATATGCGTCAGACAGCTTTGATCGTGCTCATGGCGCAGATCGGATGCTTTGTTCCCGCAGACTCGGCAAAGATCTCCGTTGTTGACAAGATCTTCACGCGTGTAGGCGCGTCCGATGACCTCACCGCAGGTCAAAGTACGTTCATGGTCGAGATGAGCGAGGTGTCGGATATTCTGAAAAATGCAACTCCCGACAGCCTTGTGATCCTTGACGAGGTCGGAAGAGGTACATCGACTTTTGACGGCGTAAGTATCGCGCGTGCCGTTGCGGAGCATATATGCTCATCGAAAAAACTCGGCTGCAAGACACTTTTCGCCACTCACTACCACGAGCTTATCGGTCTCGAAAACGAGCTTGACGGAGTGAAGAACTACAGCATCGCCGTAAATAAGCACGGCGGAACGATACGCTTTCTGAGAAAGATCGTCAGAGGCGGAGTTGACGAGAGCTACGGCGTCGATGTAGCTAAGCTCGCAGGACTTCCGAACAAGGTCGTCACACGCGCACGCGAGCTGCTTGAGGAAATGGAAAGATCTCACGAGGCACAGAAAGTCCCGAGCACGGCAGATGTCTCCGATCAAATAAGCTTCGGTGCAGTCACCCGAGAAGCCGCACTGAACATGCTTGAGCGCACTAATATCGATGAGCTCAGCGATGCCGAATGCAGAGGTCTCCTTAAAGATATGCTCGGTATTCTCGGACAAATCAATTAAAAGAGGTGCAACATTATGCAGCAGTTTGACTATGACCACATGAGATCGGTACTGGAAAAAACAGGTATTTCCTACAATTATCCTGTGTACTCCTCGATAAACAATATGAGCAGCTTCTTTGCCACGAACATCGCTGTCAGATTCGGATATGCAGCTATCTCTGACAGAGACTCTGTTCTGATATATTCGGCAGACATGTTCTCGATGATGAATCTGACCGATGCCGTTTGTATTGAGCTTCCGTTTGCAGGTATCCACGATGTAAAGATAAAGCATCACAAGCTGAACGGCTCGTATACCGTCAATATCAAGGGCATAGCAGGCGGAAAAAAGTACCACTACCGCCTCGAGATACCGTGTAAGCTTATAGGTAAAGCCAAAGGCAAATTCCCCGATCAGAAGGAAAACAGCGACAGCTTCACCGACATTCTTCAGCGCTGGGTGTCGCGCTGATAAAGGCAACACCGCACATTTTTTTGACGAACAAAGGAGCATCATGATGCCAAAGATCAATGTTCTCAGCAAGGAAATTTCCGAGCTGATAGCCGCAGGCGAGGTCATCGAACGTCCCTCCTCGGTCATCAAGGAGCTTGTGGAAAACTCAATAGACTCGGGAGCAAAGCATATCACCGTTGAGATAAAAAACGGCGGTACTACTTATATGAGAGTGACAGACGACGGCTGCGGAATGGCTTTTGAGGACGTTCCCACGGCGTTTCTTCGCCATGCAACGAGCAAGATCGGTTCTAAAAGCGACCTTGACAACATCTGCACCCTCGGATTCCGCGGAGAGGCTCTTGCTTCGGTCTCGGCGGTGTCAAAGGTCGAGGTAATGACAAAGCCTGCCTGCGAAACCTACGGTACGCTTTACCGCATAGAGGGCAGCACTGAAATGCTCCACGAGAAAAGCGGCTGCCCCGACGGTACAACGATAATGATCCGCGACCTGTTCTACAACGTGCCTGCACGTCAGAAATTTATGAAAAAGGACGTCACAGAGGCAAATGCCGTGAGTCAGATACTCCAGAAGATCACTCTCTCCCACCCCGAAATAGCCTTCCGCATGATACGAGACAACCGCATGGAATTCAACTCGTGCGGTGACGGGGAGCTGTTTTCCGCTGTCTATGCTGTCTATGGCAGGGATTTCGCGCGCGATCTCATTGAAGTCGATTACGAATACGAGGGAATTTCGGTCAAGGGCTACGTCATTAAACCGCTCTATGCCAAGAACAACCGCACATTCCAGAACTTCTTCGTGAACGGACGCTATATCCGCTCACGACTCTGCTCATCTGCTCTCGAAAACGCATTCAGCAACATGATAATGACAGGGAAATTCCCTGCCTGCGTACTGATGCTCGACCTCGCTCCGTCAGCTATGGACGTTAATATCCACCCTGCTAAGGCTGAGGTGCGCTTCACCCATGAAAGAACAGTAACCGATGCGATCTACTTCGCGGTGAAGAACGCCCTCATGAACGACGGGCTGATCTACGAATTCGAGCTTAAGCCAAACACCGAC
This sequence comes from Ruminococcus sp. UBA5129, assembly GCA_002414125.1. Lineage (GTDB taxonomy): Bacteria > Bacillota > Clostridia > Oscillospirales > Ruminococcaceae > Ruminococcus. Next base: position 12,624 of record DHYN01000098.1, read on the forward strand.
TGGACAAAAAAGCCCGAGGTGTCCGAGCCGCTCGATCAGAAGGAATTTATCTTCACCCCCATTGACAAGATCGCCGAGACCGAAAGAGCAGCCGCTTGGGCACCTGCCGCAGAGCTTCCGTCCCCGAAGCCCGTGAAGCTCCCAGAGCAGAATGTCAGCTCCGCGGAGACTTTCTTCGACAGCGGTATAACGATGACTCCGAAACCCGAGGATCTTTGTGTCCCGAAAGAAAAGGCTGCTCCCGAACAGCCTGCCGCAGCCGAACCGCCGAAAACCGACAAGGCAGCGGAAGCTCCCGAGATACCTGCCGAGGGATTCAAATATATCACAAGCAGCTCGTTTGCCAAGAGACCGGAACCCGAAAAAGCCGCAGCTCCCGTTGAAGAGCCTGAAAAGCCAAAGATACGCGTTATCGGTGAGGCTTTCAAAAACTATATCATGGCTGAGATCGACAGCTCGATCGTCATGATCGACAAGCACGCCGCTCACGAGCGAATAATCTTCGAGAGACTAAAAAGCCGAAACTGCCGTCAGTACAGTCAGATGCTCATCACAGGAATACGCGTGCTGCTGCCGCTGAACGAATTTGATGCTATGGAGAACAATGCCGAGCTGCTCGCCGACATGGGATTCAGCTTCGACTTCTCCGAAAAGCCGACTGTCATCGCAACGGCTGTGCCGACATTTCTCATGGATCTCGATCTTGACGAAATAATCCCCGAGATCGCCGAAAATCTCTGTATGTGCAGGCACGATCCACAGACGCATATTTTTGATGATATGCTCCACACGATCGCCTGCAAGTCGGCTATAAAAGCCAACGACAAAAACGACATCACCGAGCTCCAGGCGCTCGCCGAGCAGGTTTACAACGATGACAGGATCCGCCACTGTCCGCACGGCAGACCCGTCATGTTCACTATGACCAAAAGTAATATCGAGCATCAGTTCAAGCGAACTTAATCCCGATCGGAGGTCTGATTTTTGAAAAAACCAACAGTTATCGCCGTAGTCGGTCCAACTGCCTCTGGCAAAACCGCTCTCGGCGTTGAACTCGCAAAGGAATATGGCGGCGAGGTCATTTCCGCCGACTCCATGCAGATATACAAGGGAATGGACATCGCCTCCGCAAAGCCGACTCCCGATGAGATGCATGGCATCCCGCACCACCTCATAAGCATACTCGAACGCACAAGCACATTCAGTGCAGCCGATTATGTCAGACTCGCAAATGAAAAAATATGTGAAGTCCTCAGTCGCGGAAAGCTCCCGATCATTGTCGGCGGAACAGGTCTCTATGTCAGGCTTCTCCTCGACAACGTGAAGTTCTCCGAGGGCGGGAGCGATGAGGCTTTCCGTGAGCAGATGTACCGATTCGCCGAGGAAAACGGCGTTGAAGCGCTCCACAGAAGGCTCGCCGATGTTGACCCGGACGCAGCCGAAAATATCCATCCGAACAACCTCGTCCGTGTCGTCCGCGCACTCGAGGTCTGCCATGTCACCGGACGAACATTCTCCGAGCTAAAGGCAGAGAGCCGTCTCGTGGAAAGTCCGTACAACTCGCTTATGATCGGTCTCGATTATGCCGACCGCCAAGCGCTCTACGACCGCATCAACCGCCGTGTCGATGAGATGGTCAGGCTCGGTCTCGTCGAGGAGGCACGCGCGCTTTGGGTGGAATTCGGTCAGATGCGCACCGCCGCGAACGCTATCGGAGTCAAGGAGCTTATCCCGTTTTTCGAGGGCATCGAGCCGCTTGAGGTATGCATCGACAAAATAAAACAGGAAACTCGCCGCTACGCCAAGAGACAATTGACGTGGTTTAGAAAAAATGAACGTATAAAGTGGATTATTTTGGGCGAAATTGATAAAAAATCAGAAATTGTAGAGAAATGCAAAAAATGTATAGCAAATTTCGGAAATATGTGATATAATGAATTGTGTGTAATAATTCACGCTCACTTTTTGCTGTCCTGCTATGGGACATGCATTCAGTAAAAAAATATTTATAAAAGACAGGAGAATGTGTATGAACAAATCACTCAACCTTCAGGACGTATTCCTGAATCAATGCAGAAAAGACAGGATACCCGTTACTATCTTCCTTACGAACGGCTTCCAGTTCAAGGGAATGATCCGCGGCTTCGACAGCTACGTTGTCATCATCGACTGCGACGGAAAACAGCAGCTCGTTTTTAAGCACGCTATCTCTACTGTTGTTCCCGCAAGGACCGTCTCTATCCTTGATGCATCCGAAAAGGCTGAATAAATAGGTGAACTGAATGCGTCCGGAAAAAAACGTCGTCTCCAAAATACTGCGAAATATCGTCCTTATTCTCTTCGTTGTTGTGCTCATCAGTATCATTTACAACTTCCGCAACAGAGAAAGCGATACGGTCAGTGCCATTATGGCTGATGCTTCGGCATCCACCGAATTCAGGGGCGTTTTCATACGAGACGAAAAGATCATATCCTATAACGGAAACGGTATACTGAGCTATAAAGTGCCTGACGGCGGCAGACTCGGCAGCGGCTCAGTCATCGCGGAGGTCTACCCCAACGATGAACAGATCAGCCGAAACCGCGAGATCGCTCAGCTCGAAAAGGAGCTCGGCATCCTCAGTAAGATCCAAAACCCGGGTACTCTCGAATCGGCTCAGCCAGCCAATATCTCCGACAGCATCGGTGTATTGTACAGAAGCCTCATCTACGACAGAGACATGAACAACTATGATAAGATCGAATCCCAAAAGGACGACCTACTCGTGATGCTCAGTACATACCAGATAATCACCGACAGCAATGTAGATTTTACGCAGAGAATGCTCGACATAAACAGCAGACTCAATCAGCTCAGGCTCGAGAGCGTTGCAGCCTCGGAAACACTCGTCTCCGACCGCTCGGCTTACTTCGTTAGCCACGTTGACGGCTATGAGCAGACATTTACAATAGACTCGATCGACTCGATCACTCCCGAGATGATAAAGGATGCCCAGGATACCCGTATCGACGACAGCCGCGTTGTCGGTAAGCTCATTGACGGGTATGAGTGGCTGCTCGCAGGCGTCGTCGACAATACACGCAAGGAATATGAGATCGGCAGCACCGTTAAGCTTTCCTTTAAGACAACTGCCGAGACTTTTAACGGAAAGATCGTTGATGTCAGGGGCAGCTCCGAGCAGACCGTCATTATCTTCTCATGCGACCAGTTCAACTACGACCTCGTACAGCACAGATGCCTCGATGTCAAGCTGATAAAGGGTCCGTATTCGGGACTTAAAGTTCCGCGTGAGTCGATACGCTTCAAGACGATAACCGAAAACATCAAGGATACGGAGACCGGCATCGACTCCGAAGTCACTAAGAATTACAGGGGCGTTTACATCCGCGAGGGCGAACAGGTGGAATTCAGAAAGATAGACGTAGTATATGAGGGCAGCGACTATGTTCTCTCTGCACCGAATGATGATAAGTCCTATCTGTCGCTGTATGACGACATTTTGATCGAGGGGGAAAATGCAAATGTGCAGTGAATTCATTGACATTGAGGAAAACCTTCGTGAAATACGTTACCGTATGAACGAGGCTGCCGCAAAATACCGCAGCGGCGATGACGTGATAAGGCTTATGGCTGTTACTAAGACGGTCGCTCCCGAAAAGGTGAACCATGCAGTGAAGCTCGGCGTTGACCTGCTCGGCGAAAACCGTGTTCAGGAGTACCTCTCCAAAAAGGACGCTTATGACATCTCAGCCGAGGTGCACATCATCGGTCACCTCCAGACAAACAAGGTGAAATATATCATCGGCGACGTCTCTATGATACAGTCGGTTGACAGCATCAGACTCGCTGAGGAGATCAACAGGCTCGCCGCTAAAAACGGCAGGATAATGAACATCCTCTGCGAGGTCAATATAGGCGGCGAAGAGAGCAAGAACGGTATCGCGCCCGAAATGCTCGATGAGCTGCTGCAAAGAGCTGCGGAGCTCGAAAATATAAGAGTACGCGGTCTCATGACTATCCCTCCCCCGACAGGCAGCGATATTTTCCTCGCGCACATGCAGGAGCTCTTCCTCTCGGTCAGGGAGAAAAAATTAAACGGCGTCTCTATGGACATCCTTTCTATGGGTATGACCCACGATTACGCCGAAGCAATTAAGTACGGCTCAAATCTTGTTCGGATAGGCACAGGTCTTTTCGGTGCAAGAAATTATAATTAAATTGCCTTGCACATTCGCTCACTACGTGCATATCGGCAAATAGTAAACGCCAAATAAATTTGTCGTTTACTATATAAATAACAGATCCGAAGGTCCGCATTAAGCTTCGGACTGAGCAAACATAAAAATTTTTATATGCGGAGAACGGGAGAAAATTATGAAGCTTTTTGAAAACATCAGGGAATTCTTTCTTTCAGACGAAGAGGACGGCATGGATCAGGACGATATGCCCGTAAACCCCCGTGCTGCAAGAGCTTATCAGCAGGACAATGAAGATCAGCCCGTTAACGAGGGCAGAAGAAACAAGGTCGTTAACATCCAGACTACCGCTCAGCTTCAGGTAGTCCTCGTTAAGCCCTCTGCTTTCACGGATGCTAAGCAGATAGCTGACCACCTTATCGCTAAAAAGACAGTAGTTCTCAACCTCGAAA
>DHYN01000098.1:17288-17508 GCA_002414125.1 Ruminococcus sp. UBA5129
TCCTTGTAGGTGTTGCATACGCTAACGGCGGAAGCCTCAAGCCCGTCGCTAACCTCACTTATATCATCACTCCCTACAACGTAGGCTTTATCGGTGAGGATCTCGTTGGAGAACTCGAGAATAACGGCGTATTCATCTGATGAACGACGGCTCGGACAAGCTCCTCGAAGCCCGCATCGGTGATATGCTCGGACACTGCGAGCGCGGCGGCGGTTTCTGG
>DHYN01000098.1:17538-19805 GCA_002414125.1 Ruminococcus sp. UBA5129
ATTTGCAGACGCCTTGTCGGAGGAAGCTCGCGCTATCACCTCTTCGGAGGTCACGATGCGGCTGCAAGGAAGATCCTTTGCATCTATGAGGACTACTGCGAGGACTATTACGCCGCGGAGTACCCCATAAAATGTCTGACGTTCACGTTCAGACGTGAGGACAAGCTCACCCATCGCGATTTTCTCGGCAGTCTTATGGGACTGCGTTTAAAACGTGAGGTCATCGGGGATATTATTATTGCCGATGGTATAGCTCAGGCTTTCGTCACCGAGAACGCCGCAAGACTCATAATGAGCGACCTCGGCAAGATAGGCAGAGTCGGCGTGAATATCGCCGATGACCGACCGTTCGAGCTTGAAATAAAACAGCAGTTCACCGAGATCGGCGGAACTGTCGCTTCCTTGCGCCTCGACTGCATCGTCAGTGCGGCTGCAAAGATAAGCCGTGAAGCCGCGGCAAGACTCATTCGCAGCGAAAAGGTCTCGGTAGATCACTTCCCGATCCTTTCGCTTTCACATGAGGTCTCCGAGGGGAGCATCATCTCTGTCAGAGGCTATGGACGCTTCGTCCTCGGCAGCATCGGACAGACTACAAAAAAAGAACGCATACACATAACTATACTTAAATATATATAAGAGGTGAAGGTCAAAATGATTACTTCTAAGGACGTAAGAAATAAGAGATTTGAAAAGGTCGCTTTCGGCTATAAGCAGGAGGAGATCAACGAGTTTTTCGCACAGCTCGAGGCTGAGCTCGATGAAATGGAACGCGAGCGCGCTGAGAGCAATAATAAGATACAGATCCTCGCTGATAAGGTTCGCGAGTACATGAAGGATGAGGACGCCCTCAAGGACGCTCTCCTCGGCGCTCAGAAGCAGGGGCATCAGGTCATCGCTGATGCTCAGGAAAAAGCTGATAAGATCATCGCCGATGCTCAGGCTAAGGCTGATGAAATGGTCGATGAGGCTACCCGTCAGCATCAGGAGGCTATGGAGCGCAACAGAGCTGAGATCGCCAAGGAGAAAGAAGCTCTTATCATTGCCCAGCAGCAGGTCGCAGACTTCAAGAAGAGTCTGTTCGATATGTACAAAAACCACCTTGAGCTCATCTCTTCTATGCCCGAAACATATGAGGAGGCTGTTGAACAGGAGCCCGAGACCGCTGAGGAGATCGCTGCTGCTGTAGCTGCTGCAGAAAGCGATTGATCGGCACTTTCTACCCATTCGGAAGTTCACGGGTCAATTTTTACATCGGAATAACGGCGAAAGGAGGATCTTTCATAGCTTCCGTATGAAAGATCATGCTAAAAATGGCACAGGATTATAATTCAACCCTTAATTTACCCAAGACAGACTTCCCCATGCGCGGAAATCTGCCGAAGCGAGAGCCCGAAACGCTCGAAAAATGGGAAAGCGAAAGACTTTACTATAAGATGATCGAGAAGAATCAGGGCAGACCTACCTTCATTCTCCACGACGGACCTCCCTATGCAAACGGCGAGATACACCTCGGTACCGCTCTCAATAAGGTGCTCAAGGATTTTATCGTAAAGTACAAGAATATGAACGGATTCTGTGCTCCTTATGTTCCGGGCTGGGATACGCACGGACTCCCCATCGAGCTCAAGGCTATGAAGCAGATCGGCGTGGAAAACGGCGCTATCGAGCCCGTTGAGCTCAGAAAGCACTGCCGTGATTTCGCTATGACTCATGTCAACAACCAGATGAAGCAGTTCAAGAGACTCGGTTCGATCGGCGATTACGACGATCCCTATCTCACGCTCAGACATGACTACGAAGCTCGTCAGATAGAAGTATTCGGCGAAATGGCTAAGCGCGGCTATATGTATAAGGGTCTCAAGCCCGTTTACTGGTGTCCCGACTGCAATACCGCTCTCGCTGAAGCTGAGATCGAGTATCAGAACGATCCCTGCCACTCTATCTACGTTAAATTCAACGTTACGGACGACAAGGGCATCTTCACGGGAATGGGTCTTGACCTGTCGAAGATATACTTCGTTATCTGGACTACAACTACATGGACTATCCCCGGTAACCTCGCTATCTGCCTCGGTCCTGATTATAACTATACCCTCGTTCATGTCGGCGATGAGTACTACGTTATGGCCNNGGCTGACGGCCTGGTAAAGACTACTATGGACACCGCCGGCATCACAGAGTACACCACAGACGGCATATTTACAGGCGCCGAGCTCGAGGGCATCAAAACAAAGCATCCGCTCTACGACAGACCTTCACCGATCATC
>DHYN01000098.1:19929-24479 GCA_002414125.1 Ruminococcus sp. UBA5129
TACGAATTCGAGGGTATGGATACCGATACCGCTAACAAGGCGATCGCCAAGAAGCTCGAGGAGACAGGCGCGCTCCTCGCAATACAGAAGATCGTCCACCAGTACCCGCACTGCTGGAGATGCCACAGCCCGATCATCTACCGTGCTACAGAACAGTGGTTCTGCTCTGTCAACGGATTCAAGAATGAAGCTGTAAAGGCTATTGAGAGCGTTAAGTGGATCCCTGAATGGGGCGAGGACAGGATCAAGGGTATGGTTCGCGACAGAAGCGACTGGTGTATCTCACGTCAGAGAACATGGGGCGTACCGATCCCGATCGTCTACTGCAAGGACTGCGGAAAGCCTATCGTCAATGACGATACGATCAAGGCTATCGCAGATCTCTTCCGCGCTGAAGGCTCCGATGCGTGGTGGACTAAAGAGGCTTCCGAATTTATCCCCGACAGCGTAAAGTGCGAATGCGGATGCGGCGAATTCACCAAGGAATACGACATCATGGACGTTTGGTTCGACAGCGGAGTTTCTCATACTGCCGTAATGGAACAGTTCAACGGTCTCACATGGCCTGCTGACCTCTACCTCGAGGGTGCGGATCAGTACAGAGGCTGGTTCCAATCATCGCTCCTTACCTCCGTTGTTTATAAGGGTCAGGCTCCCTACAAGGCTGTATGTACTCACGGATGGGTCGTTGACGGCGAGGGCAAGGTAATGCACAAGTCGCTCGGCAACGGTATAGACCCTGCCGAGATCATCGACCAGTACGGCGCTGATATACTCCGTCTCTGGGTAGCTTCTTCCGACTACCACAGTGATATAAGAATTTCAAAGCCTATTCTCAGCCAGCTCTCCGATGCTTACAAGAAGATCAGAAATACCGCAAGATATATCCTCGGTAACCTCGGGAACGGCAGTGGCTTCGATCCCGATAAGGATATGGTTTCTGCTGAAAAACTCACTGAGCTTGACAGATGGGCTATGATGAAGCTCGATGCTCTCATCGACAACGTTAAGGAGGGCTACGAAAGCTACGATTTCCACGTTGCGTTCCATGCTATCCACAACTTCTGCGTTGTAGATATGTCCAACTTCTACCTCGATATCATCAAGGACAGACTCTACTGCGAAAAAGAGGACTCCGACCTCAGACGTGCAGCTCAGTCCGTAATGTACACGATCCTCCGTGCACTCACAAGACTTATGGCTCCTATCATCTCATTCACCGCCGAGGAGATCTGGCAGTTCATGCCGCACGGCGCTGAGGATGATACCGAGAGCGTATTCCTCAATCAGATGCCCGAGAAGTCTGGTCTCACTTTCGATGATGCTTTTGTTGAAAAGTGGAGCTTCATCTACTCGACACGCGAGACCGTCAACAAAGTCCTCGAGGAAAAGAGAAACGAAAAGCTTATCGGTAAGTCACTTGAAGCCTGCGTTGTTATAAGCTGCGGTGACGATGCTTCCTATGAAAAGTACACTGCACTGGCAGACTGCCTCGCTGAGATACTGATCGTTTCAGACGTAAGGGTCGAGCGCGGAAGCGGCGATACCTCGTTTGAGGTAGTCAAGGCTGACGGAGAGAAGTGTGAGCGCTGTTGGTGCTACTCCGAGACAGTCGGCTCCGACTCCGAGCATCCCACTCTCTGTAAAAGATGTGCTGAGGCTGTAAAGTAATATTTAGTACTATATTGCCTGCCGCACTATGACGGCAGGCTGTATATTTGTTTACTGAAAGGAACTATATTCAATGATGATCTTGATCCTTATCGCGATCGCCGCACTCATTACCGCTGACCAGCTCGTTAAGCTCTGGGCTGTCAAAAATCTTTTGCCTGTTAGTTCTATGGACTTTATAAAGCTCGGTGATCTCAAGATCCTTGATCTTACTTACGTTGAAAACCGCGGTGCGATATTCGGCAGCATGTCAGGTCACAAGTGGTTTCTCGTAGGCTTTACCTCAATAATAATCATCATCTGCATTGGTGCGCTGTTCAAGTTCAGAGACCGTTCAAAGCTCCTGTCATGGGCAATTGCGCTCTTTGTTGCAGGCGGCATCGGCAATCTGATCGACCGTATTCGCCTCGGATACGTTGTGGATATGTTCGATATAAAGCTGTTCAAATTTGCAGTTTTCAATGTTGCCGACATCTGCGTAACGTTCGCATTCGTAATGCTCTTTATCTACGTTCTCTTCATCGACCCTAAGATCGAAAAGCAGAAAAAGGCTGCCGCTCAGAACACGGAGAAAACCTCCGATGAGTGAGCTCGTTACACTTACTGCCGACCGTGACGGTGTTCGGATCGACAAATATATTTCGGACAATATTGCGGAGCTTACTCGCTCTGCCGTTCAGTGTCTTATCGCCGACGGTCTTGTTAAGGCTGACGGGATGTCCGTCTCCAAAAACCACAAGCTGCGCATCGGTAGCGCCGTCACCGTGGAGATACCCGATCCCACACCGCTCGACACGCTCCCAGAGGACATTCCGCTCAATATTGTCTATGAGGACGCCGATCTGCTCGTTGTCAATAAGCCAAAGGGTATGGTAGTTCACCCTGCCCATGGCAACTACAACGGTACTCTCGTGAATGCACTGCTCTTCCACTGCGGAGATAGTCTCTCCGGAATAAACGGCATCATCCGTCCGGGGATCGTTCACCGTATCGACAAAAACACAAGCGGACTCCTGATAGTCGCGAAAAACGACCGCTCACACCTTGCACTCGCCGAACAGATCAAGGCTCACAGCTTCACGCGCGAATATGAAGCGATCGCTGTAGGAGCTTTCAAGGACGAGTGCGGCACAGTCGATGCTCCGATCGGAAGACACCATACCGACCGCAAGAAAATGTGCGTGACACAGGAAAACTCCCGCAATGCCGTCACACACTATACAGTACTTCGGCAGTTCGGCGGATTTGCCTATCTGCGCCTGCGGCTCGAAACGGGAAGAACACATCAGATACGAGTTCATATGTCATACATCGGTCACCCGATCCTCGGCGACGATGTATACGGAAAGCCCTACAAAGGGCTTGACGGTCAGTGTCTGCACGCAAGGAAAATCGGCTTTATCCATCCGTCTACGGGCGAGTATATGGAGTTCACGAGTGAGCTCCCCGACTATTTCAAGGCAGTCCTGAATAAAATCGAAAAAATGTAGGAGGCTTCATGTTCGAGGATATTTCAAAAGTCGTGCTCATCAGCGATATGGACGGCACGCTGCTTGACTCCCATAAGAATATCACCGATATTGACCGCGATGCCATAGAGCGTTTTATGGCTTTGGGCGGTAAATTCACCGTTGCTACGGGACGAACGCTCCAATCATTTGTGCAGTATCGCTCGATGCTGCCGCTCCATATGCCGGTCATAATGTACAATGGAGCGGCGATCTATGACTTTGACAAAAACGAGTACTGCTTCACAAAACCGCTCCCCGACTCCGCAAGGCAGATCACTGCGGACTTCCTCGAGGCGCTCCCTGAGATCGGCGGCGAGGTGCTCAAGGCTGACGGAACTTACATTTTCCGAAACAACGACTACCAACAGCTTCACACAAAGCTATGCAATATAGAACCATATTACGCCGATCTCGATGAGATAACCGACGGAGGCTGGCTGAAAGTCCTTTTCTCTATGGCTCCCGAGGTCATTCCGCATGCCGAGATCTTTGCGGCGCAGAAGAACTACAAGAGCGTCGATTTTGTAAGATCGTCCGATATTTTCTACGAAATGCTTCCCGAGGGCATCACAAAAGGCTCTGCGCTCGACGAATACAGAAAGCTCCCGGGAATGGAGGGCTTCACGTTCGTAGCTGTCGGCGATTTCGACAACGACCTCGATATGATAAAACGTGCCGACCTCGGTGCATGTCCGTCAAACGCTCATGAGATCGTTTGTGAAAACTCTGATCTTGTGCTCAGCCGCACTAATGACGAGGGTGCAATAGCCGAGCTCGTTGACTATATTATCCGAAAATGCGGTGAAAATAAATGAAAAAGATAATCACTCTTCTATGCTGCGGAGTCCTTCTCTTCTCGGCGGCATACGGCTGCGGAGACGGCAACTCATCCTCGGAGTATACTCCGATCACCGAGACAAAACGTGTCGGCGAACCCAAATACGGATTTATCGACATCCCGAATTATTTCGATGTATACACCGATGAAGCCGCTGCTCAGCAGGGACTTCTCCAGTACAGCGACTCACGCGGCGCTAATATAATCTCACTCTCCTACTTCACGGACACTACGGCTCAGGACCTTACTCTCGCGTATTGGAACTCGCTTGAACCGCAGATCACTAATCTTACATCCGCAATAGTCGAAATAAACGGTATAAAAACTTATCAGCTCTACGGAGTACTCCCGGATATGGGAAAGATCATGGCTCTATGGGTGCTCGACGGCGAGGACGGCGTCACCCACTGTATCACTGTCGAGGGAACTGACCGCGCAGTCTTTGATATGCCAGACACGTTCAAACCTACGGAATAAACGGCTCGTCCGTTAATTTATACCGATCCTCTTAATTCCGATAGACAAAGTCT
>DHYN01000098.1:24500-28925 GCA_002414125.1 Ruminococcus sp. UBA5129
AGCCTGCGCAGCAGGCGTTCTCCAATGATCGGATGCCTATTGGATCGTTGGGAATTAGTATTATACCAAATATGGAGGTTACTATGGAAGCTAAACTCAAAAACGACCTGAAAAAGACAGCCTGCAAAATAAGAATGGGAGTCATTGAGGGTACCTACAATGCTAAATCAGGTCACCCCGGCGGCTCACTCTCGATCGCTGACACTCTCGCCTATCTCTATTTCAACAAGATGAACATCGACCCTGCAAACCCGGATATGCCCGACAGAGACCGATTTGTTCTCTCAAAGGGTCACACGGCTCCCGCCCTTTATTCAGCACTTGCTCAGCGCGGATTCTTCTCCGCTGAGGAGCTCAAGTCGCTCCGCCATATCGGCGCGCTTCTTCAGGGTCATCCCTGTATCCACACTCCCGGTGTGGATATGTCAAGTGGTTCGCTCGGACAAGGTATCTCAACTGCATGCGGAATGGCTCTCGCAGGTAAGATCGACGGCAAGAGCTACAAGGTATACACCATTCTCGGTGACGGTGAGATCGAAGAGGGTCAGGTCTGGGAGGCTGCTATGTTCGCAGCTCACTATAAGCTCGATAATCTCGTTGCTGTCGTTGACAACAACGGTCTCCAGATCGACGGTAAGATAACAGAGGTTTGCTCTCCAGAACCTATCACTGATAAATTCGCAGCTTTCGGCTGGCACGTTATAACTATGAACGCTCACGATCTTGACGACATCGACCGCGCTTTCACCGAAGCATCAACAGTTACAGGCAAACCCGTTGCTATCATCCAAAAGTCAACTAAGGGCAAAGGCGTTTCGTTCATGGAGGATCAGGTCTCATGGCACGGAACAGCGCCCAACAAGGAACAGTACGAAACAGCTATGGCAGAGCTGTGTGCGCAGTTAAAGGAATTGGAGGACTAAGTTATGGCAGATGTAATCAAAAAGGCTACCAGAGAAAGCTACGGCGAGTCTCTCAGAGACCTCGCAGGTGAATTCCCGAACCTTGTCGTTCTCGATGCCGACCTCGCTGCTGCTACAAAGACAGGTATTTTCAAAAAGGCTAATCCCGACCGCTTCTTCGACTGCGGTATCGCTGAGGCTAATATGATGGGCGTTGCTGCCGGTCTTGCTTCATGCGGAAAGATTCCTTTTGCAAGCACATTCGCTATGTTTGCTGCCGGAAGAGCTTTTGAGATAGTGAGAAATTCGATCGGCTATCCCCACCTCAACGTTAAGATCGGCGCTACACATGCAGGTATCTCCGTTGGAGAGGACGGTGCAACTCACCAGTGCAACGAAGATATAGCTCTCATGCGAACGATCCCCGGAATGACTATCATCAACCCCTGTGATGATGTTGAGGCAAGAGCTGCTGTCCGCGCTGCTATAGAGTTCAACGGTCCGGTGTATATGCGTTTCGGACGTCTCGCCGTTCCGGTTATCAACGATGCCGAGACCTATAAATTCGAGCTTGGCAAGGGCGTTGTCATGAAGGACGGCTCTGATGTAACTATCGTTGCTACGGGTCTCATGGTAAATGAGGCTGTCGAGGCTGCCAAGACTCTCGAAGCTGACGGAATCTCCGCAAGAGTCGTTAATATCCACACGATCAAGCCGCTCGACAAGGAGCTTATCTGCAAGTGCGCAAGGGAAACCGGTCTCATTGTTACTGCCGAGGAGCACAGCGTAATCGGCGGACTCGGTTCTGCTGTTGCTGAAGCTGTTACGGAGTGCTGTCCTGTTCCAGTTGTAAAGATCGGCGTGAATGACGAGTTCGGATTCTCAGGTCCTGCTGTTGACCTGCTCAAGAAGTTCGGTCTCTCGGCTGAGAATATAGTCGCTACTGTCAAAAAGTCTATCAATAAGTAAAAATGTATTTGCAAGCGCTTCATCTCTGACTTCTGTCACAGATGAAGCGCCTTATTTTCTTCTTTGATGTATATTTTTTACTAAGATAAATCGGAATTTATGTTTTTGAAAAAGTGGCAATTCCGATTTATGCGGGTAAACGGCGTCACCGTGTAAATCCCGTATTGCATATTGTGATCCTTTATGATATAATAGGGATATATTCACAACGGGAGGTCGAAACATGAACACTGAAACCTACAACAGCAAAATAAAACGAATCATATTAAGCGAAGAAGAAATAAAGTCGCGCATTGCCGAGGTCGGAACTGAGCTAAGCCGCGAATATAGCGGAAAACCGCTTCTGCTCATAAGCATCCTTAACGGAGCATTCGTCTTTATGGCAGACTTCTGCCGCAGTCTCACGATACCGTGTGAGATCGCATTCATGCGCACACGGAGCTACTACAGCAGAACTGTTTCAACGGGAAATGTTGAGATCCTCATGGACGTCACACAGAATCTCTCAGATTATCACGTTATCATCGTTGAAGATATTATCGACACAGGACGTACTCTTTCAGCCGTTGTAGAGCTTCTTATGGAACGCTCTCCCCTCTCACTCAAGGTAGTCACGCTTCTGGACAAGCCCTCACGCCGCGAGATGGGTTTTACCGCTGACATTGCACTTTTCACGATACCCGATCTTTTCGTCATCGGCTACGGACTCGACTGCGGAGAGAAGTACAGGAATCTTCCGTACATAGCCGAATACGCTGAATGAAACAAGCCCTCTGTGATAGAGGGCTCATTTCATGTGTTATGATTAATAAAGGAGAAAGTTGTCTTGAACTGTCTTGTCGTCAGACCTCACGTCTGGTGAAGCCGTCCCAAGCTGTCAGCAGGAACACGAACATGTGAACTCCGATAACAGCAAGCGCGAATCCTACTGAATGATGCGCGAACATTGATTCGCCATTCATGATGCTTGCGAGATTTGTGTTTGCGAATATGAGGTATCTTGCCCAGTCGAAATGGAATGCCTCCTTGAGGATCAGTACAACTGTATTTCCCGAGAGCATTGCAAACATCGAAACGCCGATAGCAAGTGACGAGCTTCTCACAACAGATGAGATCGCAAATGCAAGTGTAGACATAACGACAATGCTCACGCTGCTGAGGAGATACTGCTTTGCAACATAAAGGAAACCGTTCATCTTCTCGATGCTGCCGTTTTCAACAGAAAGATACGGCTGACCGAGGTACTCCGTACCGAATACTACCATTGACAGCAACGCCGTTGTCACATAGAGCAGCGCCATCATGATGAATCCGAGAAGAAGCGTAGTGACGTACTTTGAAGCAAGTATCTTCCAGCGCTTAACGGGATTTATGAGCAGGAACTTGATCGTTCCGTTCGAGAACTCCGTAGCGACCGTACCGCCGGCAACGACGATGAGCATAATACCGATAACGCTGACGA
Source organism: Ruminococcus sp. UBA5129 (assembly GCA_002414125.1). Classification (GTDB taxonomy): domain Bacteria; phylum Bacillota; class Clostridia; order Oscillospirales; family Ruminococcaceae; genus Ruminococcus. Next base: position 27,834 of record DHYN01000098.1, read on the forward strand.
GCGCTGACGACTGACCGAATACCGACCAGAAATTGATGAACATTGAATTGCTGAGATCGCGGTTGTCTCTGATATTGAGCTTGACGTCGTTCTTAAGCCGATACTCAGCGAGCTTGAGCTCATCCTCCATATTAGCCTTTTCCTTGAGCATATCACCGCTGAGTTCGCCCATATCGTCAAATTCGGCTAAATTTTCCCTGAGACTCTGAATCGTTTCTACGAGACTGTACGGATACTGTATAGATTCGTCATAAGTGGTCGGGAGAGGTATATCGTTCTTATAGCAGTACTCTAAGCTCCAGTAGCTTGATTCGGGCATACCTGCTGCTTTCATAGCATCCACCACGAATTTGCAGTATCCCTTCCAGTCATCGTTTTGGATGAATTTCTTGATCTGAGTACGCTGCTCCTCTGGGTAGCGGAACTCCACCTCTGTATCGGAGATCTCATCATAAGAGAACGCCTCTATTGCAGCCTCATACTTCCAACTCGGATATTTTAAGTCGAGGTCGGACATGAACTGATATTTATCTATCTCTATTTCATATCCGTTATATTTCATTTCTTTTGCCTGTTCTATTTCATAACTATAGTCGTCATCCATGTAGTACATATCATAATCTCTGCGGTTCATATAATCGGCGAATTTGGATATACCGACGAGTCCGATCGCGAATACCGCAACAAGTATGAGAAGTATCTTCGTGGAGAGCTTCTTCATTATCTTTATATACTCGTTCTGAATAAGTCTGAAAAGCTTAGTCAATCTGAGCACCTCCTGACTGTGTAAGCTCGATAAATACATCCTCGAGCTTCTTATTCTCAAGTACCGAAACTGTATAGAGCTTTACTCCCGATCCAACGAGACGCTTATTGATCTCGGCTGCCGTTTCTCTTGCTGTCTCGACCTGAAGCCCAAGCTCGAAGTGCGATTCGTCTCTGATGACCGACTCGCCCTCGGTGATGAGCTCGCAGGCTCTTTTTGGATCGTCTACCTCATAGACGAATTCCATCTTTCCGTTGGACTGTGCATTTGTAAGCTCGTCGATCGTATAAACGCCGAGCATCTTGCCGTTGCTTATGATGCCGACA
>DHYN01000098.1:29067-30218 GCA_002414125.1 Ruminococcus sp. UBA5129
GAATAGCCTGTGCCACGCCGAGACGCTGTCTCATACCGAGCGAGTAGCGCTTGATCTTCTCGTTGATACGGTTTGAGAGTCCCACGAGCTTAACTACCTCGTCAATGCGCTCCTTGGTTACGCCGCTTCTCATACGGGCATACTGTTCAAGGTTCTGTCTGCCAGTCATGTACTTGTACATCTCGGGGTTTTCAACGATACCGCCGATGCCTGCGAGAGCGCCCTCAAAGTCCTTGTTTATGTTCTTGCCGCCGATGCTGATGTCTCCCTCGTCAAGCGAAAGAAGACCAACGATTATTTTGATAGTAGTGGTCTTACCTGCTCCGTTCGGACCAAGGAATCCGAAAACCTCTCCCTCATAGGCATCAAAGCTGATGTCGTGGAGGATATGGCGTTTGCCGAGAGTCTTGTTGAGCTTGTCGATATGCAGTGCCGTCTTTGGAGCTGCGGCAGTCTGTACAGTATTCTTCTCTTCCATTATTCAGCCGCCTCCTCATTATTATTTTTTTCATTCTCCGACAGATCGTCTGCGGGATCCGAAGCCTCCTCGTTGCCGCCCTCGATCAGTACAGTACGACAGCTATTGAGCCAGCCGTATATACCTGTGATCTTCCATTCGCCATCAACTCTTAACATATAGATAGTACATTGATAGGACTGGTTGATCTTGTAGATACCCTTTTCCATTTCATCCACATCTCTGTAGCCTGATGCAGAGAAGGGTCCTGCCGGGCTGATGACAGTAGCGTCGTCAGCGACCGTAGCGACAGCATCAATGCTGCACTCAGCCATTGCTGCATCGGGACCGTCCTTTTTAATTTTTACGCTTCCCAACGAAAGCTTATTTTCAATGATATAGCCCATTCTGTCATCTCTGAACTTCTCATTGATAAGCGAGCGGAAATCACTCTTGTTGTTTCCCCAGAAATCATATGCGATGTCGTCTGTAGCGTACCAGTACTTATCCACCATTTCGGCAAAGCCTGTTATTTCCTTCTGCTTATCCTCCGGCGAGTACTTCACTGACACATCCTGATACTTTTCTGGAGTAACGCTCCAATCGTCAAGATCGTCGATAAAGGCGCCGATCCTCTCCTTGATAACGGGCTTTTCCTTCTTGAATCTGCGGTTATCGCCGATGATAACGAATA
>DHYN01000098.1:30254-43234 GCA_002414125.1 Ruminococcus sp. UBA5129
TTTCATGTCTGATGCTCCCTTCTGTATTGGCGATTATCGCCGATGATAACGAATACCATAACGACGATCAGTACAGCTCCGAGGACAAGTCCGCGGCTGAGATTTTTCAGCATTTGTTTCATATCCAATGCTCCCTCCTGTATTGATTGTTCTAAGTGTACCATTCCTCTTAGGACACTATCTATTATACACCTTTTTTTTGATTTGTCAATAGCTTTTTTCAAAAAAATATAAATTTAAGAAAAAAGTTTCCCGAATTTAAGATTTTTGTCACTTTACTGTAAGATTAGTCATCTATACTATAGGTAACCTCTAAAAACCTGTTTGGTAAAACAAAAATCAGATAGGTGCGGCAGTTTCAAGGAAAGCTCTCAAAGGCGTGCTGTCGCACTCCGAGGGAGCTTGACGAAGAAAATGCAGTGCATAGCTGATTTTTGTCAAAAGAGGTTTTTAGAGGTTGCCTAAAATCAAACAGGGAACAGTGTTCCGAAAAATAAAAGGAGGTATCCTCATGGAAAACAATACAATAATCAAAGCCGAACACCTTATAAAGAAATACGGAGAGGGTGAAAGCGCTCTCCTTGCACTCAACGATGTCAGCTTCGAGATAAATAAAGGAGAATTTGCTGCGGTCACAGGCGAAAGCGGAAGCGGAAAGACTACTCTGCTCAATGCTCTCGGCTCGCTCGACAGGCTCACAAGCGGAAAGATATTTATAAACGGCTCTGACATCACCGAAAAAAACGACAACGAGCTCTCCTACTACCGCCGTAAGACGGTGGGCTTCATATTCCAGTCATACAACCTCATTCCCGTGCTCAACGTAATGGAGAACATTCTTCTCCCTCTGAACCTCGACAGCACTCCGCCCGATAAGGCTTTCCTTGAGGAGCTTCTTGAGGTTACGGGACTCTCATCCAAAAAGAACAATTACCCTCATGAGCTGTCTGGCGGTCAGCAGCAGAGAGTCTCCTTTGCAAGAGCCCTTATCCATAAGCCTCCGATCATCCTCGCCGATGAGCCGACAGGAAATCTCGACAGCAAGAACAGCCGCGAGATTATCTCGATCCTCAAGAATTCCATAAAGAAGTACAATCAAACGCTCGTCCTCATCACTCATGACGGCTCGATCGCATCACAGGCTGACAGGATATTCACCATGTCAGACGGTATCCTCACCGAAAGAAGGTGATCTCATGAAACATCTTGTATCACTGTCTCTTAAATATTTAAGCCGACAAAAGCTCCGAAGCCTGCTGACGTTTCTGTGCATCACGCTCTCGGTATTTCTTGTGGGCACATGCGCCGCATACTACGGAAGCACGCTCAGAACGCTCCGCAATCAGGTCATCTCTGAGGACGGAAGCTGGGAGGTCGATATATCATCGCTCCTCAGAGAGCTTGAACGGGACGAAACAACCGAGCAGATCAACGAAAAGGTCGATATCATCTCAAACCACATCAACACCGAGGAAAGTTTCTTCACCCGTTCAAATAGTATCAGCGGCGACTTCAATACTGAATTCGGAACATATATCAGATTCAATATAGACCTTGACGGCAGAAAGACAAACGTCTCTGATCTGAACGTATTTGAATGCACAGGCGATCCCGATATAACCAATACGGTATATTCATCGAACGACACGCTCACATATTTCTCCAAGGATTCAAAGGATGTAGTTATACTCCCCCAGTGGGTGCACAGCGAGTTCGGCTACAATGTCGGCGACACTATCACCCTCACGATCACTCCCAACTTTGACACCTACTACCGTGAGTCAAAGATATACTCCGATGCGCTCGCTGAAGCTGCAAAGCTCACGACCGACAGGGTATATCACCAGATCTACGGTGTAAATTCCGATCAGGAGGTCGAGGGCTATCATAAGTATACAAGCCATTCTCTCGATCAGCTCGTGGACATTTCAAAATATGAACCGGACGAGAGGATAAGCGGTGAACCGATCGCAGTATCTCTTAAGATCAGCGGATTCCGCAATATAGATCAGGTAAATCCAAATAACCCCTATTACCGCTCGCTGGATATTTATACATCCTTCGGCAGTCCTATCAACCTCAGTGTTCTGATTGAAAGGAATCCCGACATTCCGTTAAGTTCTCACAATAGCATTGGCGGTGCACTCATCGTAAACAAGAACATGGACTTCGATGACGGTCTTATCGGCATCCTCGAATCCGTAGGTCTCAGCGAGGACGATTTCTACTCGCTCTTAGCCGATGAAAGAACGATGAACAGCACTCTCCTCACGCTCGAATTCAGAAGCGCAATGGGTATCGCATCGCTCATCCCGTTCATGGTCATCGGTTTCGTGATCGCAATCATCGTATGGGCTATCGCGCGCTTCGTTATCGACAACGCATTCGAGATGTCCGTTCAGGAAAGAAGCGTGCAGTTCGCCACACTCCGCGTAATGGGAGCATCAAAGGCTCAGATCATAACGCTCATCTTCACCGAGGCGTTCTTCTACATCATAACATCAGTCCCGATCGGCATCGCCGCATCATTCCTCCTCTGCAAAAAGGTAATGGGTATGCTCCATAACTCGGGACTCAAAACATTCGAGTTCCACGCAAATATTGCTATCGCTTTTATCGGAACGTTACTCTGCATCATCGGCATACTTATCTCGGCTTACACCTCGGCAATATGGGCTGCAAGAAAGCTCTCTCCGACAGAGGCAATGAATTTCGGCAAGCCCCGCAAAAAGGAGCGCAGGTTCAGAAAATCTGAGAAGAAACCGTATATGAGCTCAAAGAAGTTCATGACAAAGTACACCATGCGCAATATCACCTCCAAGAAAAGCCGCTTCATCATATCGTCTATCGCGCTCGGAATGGGTGTTCTGCTGTTCAACATCTTTATTATGCTCAGCCTTTGCGCAAAGCCGCTTCTCAGCGAGCTTGACAAGGTCGAAAGCTATGACTTTCGCATAGATCTTTACTCAATGGAGCATGTCGAAAATGCAGAAAAGGCTTTTTCCGACAACGAGCTTTTCAGCAGATGCGAATTTGAATTTACGATCGCGAATATGGATAAAGAGGAAACTGATAAGCTGCGCGAAAGTCTTAATGTATTCAGCTATCCCGACTTCTACACCTCACTCGTTTCCATAAACCGCAGACTATACGATAAGTATTATCTCAGTGTCTCAAATATTCCCTACGATGACTTCGTCGCATCGGGAAAATGTATGATCCTCGATCCAGCACAGCTCAACAGCAAGGGTGAGGTCGCTGAAGACGAAGCATCATTCCGCGAGGAAAAATACGTTCCGCTCAAAGAATCATATACCTATCAGGCAAGCGATGAATACGGATTTGAGATCATGGGCGTGCTCACTACGCAGTATGCACACTACAACACGTTCATAATACCCGAGGAGATCATAATGGATAATCCCGACCTCGTTGATTTATATTCATGGAGTTGGTGTACATTAAAGCTGACTATCAACGATGCAAACAGCTACGACAAGTGCCGTGAGATATTCAACAAATTCATAAAGGACAACATGCTCAATACCGATGAATTGATAAACGACAACTTCATTGAAAATACGGGCAGAAAGAGCTTCATCAACGCTGTCAAGATAATCGCACTCGCAGTTATCCTCACCATATGGCTGATCGGTATCTTCTCCATGACGAACACGGTCAACACAAGCGTTCTCAACCGACAGCGCGAGCTATCAATGATGAGGGCAGTCGGTATGACAAAAAAGCAGCTCTACGGAACTGTCATTCTCGAAAGCATACTCTTTTCTGCATCAGCCTGCATCATCGGAACTGTCCTCGGAACGGGTGTTATGGTAGTATTCCTCAAGTCGCTGTTAGCCGCATTACCCATTGAAGTAAGCTTCATTACAGATGCAGCGCTCACAATAATGATCTCGGTAGTTATAAACCTCGCGATCGCTGTTCTCGCATCGCTTCCTGGCATTTCAAGCCTCAGTAAAAAATTCAAATAGTTGACAGAACAAAGAAATTATGATATAATAAATACATCGCCCGATCGTTCGGCGATGTATTTTTTATTGAAAGAATTATACGCTATGGATAAAGAATTAAAAAGGGAAATACGCCGTACCGCAAACATCAACGGTCTGACAGTCATTCTCTCGCGCGTGCTGATGCTGCTTTTCTCGCTTGCTGCAAGCATAGGAGTGGCGATCGTTATGAACAACAAATCGCCTTACTACACAGGTACTATGCAGATCGTGACCTACAGTGCGGTATATCTCATCTCGTTTCCGATACTGATAATCATGAGTAATGCGATGCACGGAGAAAAATTCCGCTTCTTCGACAGCTTCCGCAAACCCGAGAAGTCCGCAGGATGGATATTCAAATGGATAATCATCGGTATCGGCATCTCACACCTTACGAGCTTTATTTCAACGATCGTATTCTCGATCTTGCAGACGCTCACTAATACCGAGCTCCACGCGGGAACATTCACAACAACGAACGACCTCTTCACCCGTCTGTCGCTGTTCATACCCGTGACGGTATTTGCACCTATCTTTGAGGAAAGCATTTTCCGCGGCTGTCTCCAAGGAAGCTCCGCAAGGGTCGGCGGTTGGTCAACCATTATAATCAACGGCATTATCTTCGGACTCTGGCACTGCAACTATCCGCAGCTTCCGTTCGGAATGGTTTTCGGCATAATTGCCTGCTATATGTTCCAAAAAACCAAGTCCATATTCCCAGGGATGCTTTTCCACCTCTGCTTCAATCTCATTGACGGCTCGAAGCTGCTGCTCCTTGATATGGAATTTCTCGGCAGCAGCGACCATTCAGCCGCTGAGACCGCAGATCACCTCGGAACATATCTCGCTGTCATCCTCTACGAGCTGTTTACGTTCGGTATAATCATCGCAGCGCTGGTTCTGCTGATAATCGAAATCGCAAAGAAATCGGACGACTTTTCCGTACCGAATCAATACCCCGAGGTCTCAGGCTTTAAAAAGGCAATGGTCTATCTCACATCACCTTTAATGCTTCTGATGATAGTGCTCCTGATTGGCTATACCGTGTTCAACGCGCTTGCCTGATATAGTAATCCTACTTGAGATCAAAACAATTTCAAGTAGTAGCACTAAAAATACCCTTGTGAGTTCAAACTGACTCACAAGGGTATTTCTGTTTATCGGATCACTCCCAGAATACGGTAACATTATTCTTTTCTGCATCGAACTCAGCATTTTCGGGTGTAAAGCCGCCCTCTCTGCCGAGTAAATAGCTGTTCATGACCTTTAAGTCCTTGCTGTCGAAGTAACCGTCACTGTTCACGTCGCAGATAAAAGCCTTTTTCGGAGAGAGTGTGAGCTCTCCGAACTTATACCTCTTCATCAATACAAGGTCGAGACTTGTCACGGCTCCGTCATTGTCAAGGTCGCCTATGAGCACGTTATTTGTATTGTTAAAGCTCTCGCGCTCGGTATACTCCTCTGTCGGAGCAGTTCCCTCGCCGCTGAAAATACGCAGATAATCAAGTCTGCCGCAGAAATTTGACTTACCGATCGTATTTATGCTTCCGAGCCTGTATGCAGCGCTCACATCGCTTGCATTGACCGCATCGGCAATATCGCACGGGTCGATCGTTATCGTTCCCTCGGCAACTGTCTCATCATTCACGATCATTCGTCCCTCATCGCCCTCGACAATGAGTCTGAATTTCAGCCACTCTCCGAGCTCGTATTGTCTGTCCGCAGTCAGCCTCTCGACCTTGTCGCCGCACTTGAATTCCGCTTCGATATAACCCTTACTGTTCGGTGCGAGCACCTTGATATAGTCATGATCGTTTCCGAGGAACAGAAGCGCCGCATCGTCACGCTGCTCTATGAGCTTTGTTGTCGCCATAAGAAAAGCCGTCTGCACCTCGATGTCCTCCGTGTAAAGGATGCCCCTGTCAAGCTCGGCAAACGATATAAGACCGTTCATCGTGAGGACACCGTTCGCTCCTGTTTTCTGTTCGTTCCATAGGCTCTGGATAACCTGTATAAATGTAGAATTATACTTATCAGATGCAGATGCAAAAGCTTCGCCGATCGGCTCGCTGAACTCATAATCATACATGAGATTTCCCTGATCTGCAAGCGAATCAACGTATTTCTGCGAGCTAACCCATCCGTAAGCCGTACCCTTGCTGACCTTCTTACCTGCATCATCGTAATAGTCACCGTCAACTACACCGTGTCCCGAAAGCTCCGCATCAGCCATCACATATGCACAGCCCTTTGCCCATGAGCTTCCGCTCATCTTGGCATTACCGAATACACAAGCGCTCTCCGTCACCTTGGCATTATCGGTGATCTGAGCATTATCGAAAACTACTCCGAAATCATCAACACGCGCATTACCCGAAAGGTGTGCTGTTCCGCCGACATACGCATAGCCCGCAGCGACAGCATTTTCCTCAAGTACAACACCGTATCCGCCGACGATCGCATGATCCTCGATGCGGACATTTCCCTTAACAGTCGCACCTGCCATTACCATTGCATCAGCCGCAACGTATACGGAGTCATCAACATGAGCAAGCTCCGATACGAGTCCGCCGCCGTTGGGATGCTTTTTATAGCTCGACAGATCACCGGTCGGTATCTCTCTGTCACTTACGGGATAAGCTCCGCCTAAATCAAAATTATACGGATAACGTTCCTTTTCGGTGAAGGGATAGTTCTCCTCTGCGAACTCCGAGCCCTCGCCGTAAGGCAGCCCTGTCTTTGTATATGTTCCCTGATCGGGAGTTGCCGCAACAGTCATATAGAGCTTCTCGCACCTGTCGCTGATCGTTACAGTCACCTCTTCGCGATCAGACACGAGGTCGGAATAGATACAAGAGCCGTCATCAAGCTGCTGAACGAGACAGGCTCTCCAGTCAGCGCCCTCTATATTTGCAGCGCCGCGGAAGAACATTGATACCTCTTTTTCCACAACCTCGAGGGGGATTATGTTGATGCCGCCTGCCTGCGGAGCACGCTCGGTCGGCACCTTATACGCGTAGTCATCGCCGCCGATACGCTCAGGTATCGTATAGATCTGCTGCCAGCTCCACGGTCTTTCCTCAATGATCTCCGAAAGGCGTTCGCGGTATAGCTCGCCGTGCTCGAAATCGAGAGCTGCCATATGCTTTGCGAAGCTTCCGAGCGTATCCTTGAAATCTGCGGGAGCGAGCCTGTCAACCATATCGAACGGGAATTCATCCTTCTGACCATCTTGAAGCATCGTCTTTACAAAGCTCTCGCCGTAACCCTCAAGCTCATCGGGGTTCTCCGTCAGATACTGCAAAAACGGCCATGCAGCGTAGAAATCGCGTCCGAGCGGAAATGTGAACTGCATATTTTTGAGATATGTCTCAAAGAAATCGGTCGATCCGTTCATGTCCGAATTATAGAAATACTGCTCTCTGAACCAGTTTCCCATAGCCTCCCACCATGCATAGGAGTACTTGTTATCGTTCCAGCCAAGCTGATGTGCCGTAACAACGTGACCGAATTCGTGAGGCAACACCCATGACGGCGGATCGTACTGCATCGAATCGGGACAGCAGAACATATAAGCGAAGCCGTCCTTGTCGTAGGACATATATGCCCAGTCGTCCTCCATACCGCTCAGACCCGTACCCGAAATATAAATGTTTGTCTTGTAATTCTTTCCGTCGCGCAGTGATACATTCGTTGACTGCGACGGTGCAGCCATACCGAGATCGCTCATATAAATATCCCAGCACTCCTCAAGATTTCTGCCGTTGCCCTTTAGGAAAGCCTCAGTGACCTTTGAAGCCTCCCCGCTTTTTCCCCAGATAAACTGGAAGTGCTCAGTCTCGTAGTAGCTGTAGTCGCTGCTGAAACCATAAAACGGGTCGCGCACGAGGAACTCCTCCTCAGCCGATTCCGCAGATCCGAACGGTATAGCTGAAAACGCAATAACGGCAGCAGATACCGCTCCGACCGCTCTTGAAAAAGGTTTGCCGATCATCATAAAAATCCCTCCGTATCATAATGTTTGTTTTTTTCATTATACCATTTCTTGTTCGATAATTCAATACATTTATGAAAAAATTATCAAAACGCAAAAATTCCTTAATCCCATTTCAGGGGATGAAGGAATCTTTCAGTGAGATCCCAAAGGATCATATCAGTTTTTGAGAGCCTTATCGAGCCATACTCTTGCGAGGTCGAGAGCCTCATAGAGACCGCCCTCGCGCTCGGTGTTCTTCACGCAAGCCTTGAGCGGATCGAGTGTAGGATCGGTTGACATCTGGATCACCCTTACCTTGTCTGCGACCTCTTTTTCGCCGATCATTTTTGTTGAAAGGATCTGCATCATTATTACATATGGGTCTGACATATAGCCATAGTAGATCATTTTTCCGTTTCTGACAAGGGGGTATCCCTTATATGTGTAAAACTTTTCGCTCATTTGAATTTCTCCTTATTTCCATGTGTCAACGAAGTCGTCGGAAGAACCGATCTTATTCGCATTTTCAGCCATTGTCTCAGCATACGATCTGCTTCCGAACCACTTGCTCTTTCCGTCCACTACAATGATCGTGCCGAGAGCCGAATTCTGATAGAACTCGACCTTCTTGTGCTCGTTCATGTACGCATCGGTGTACTCGACTGTGAGGATAGGCTCGCCTGTCGGGACAGGTTCATCGAGTGCAAGCTCCTGACCCTCAGCCTTGATAAGCAGTGCATAGAACTGTCTGTAGCGTTCTGAGTCGATCTCGGCGCCGTTTCTTGTTACCTTCATATTGTCCTTGTCGCGGTCGATCATCTTTGAATCGGGATCATCTGGAGTGATCTTGAATACGGATTCTTCAACGTCCTTGCCGGTCACCTTGAGATCGGAAAGCGCCCATACATACGAACCTACAACGAGCTTCGAGGTGATGTCGATAGGCTTCACCGTACCCCATTTAGCATTCTCAGCCGAAACGATATAGATAATGTTTCCGCCCTCAAACATAGCGTAGTGGAGCTTTGTACCGTTCTCATCGGTATAAGGTTCACTCATTAGGAAAACGTAATCCTTGCCGTTATCGCACTTCATAGTGACCTTGCAGAACGGGTCTGCAAGATCAGCCTCTGCGATGTCAGCCTCTGTCGGATGGAGACTGTAATAGCCCTCAGAAACGAGTCCGAAGAGACCGTTCGAGACAGCTGCGGAGCTTTCTACCGCGAGATAGGCGTCCACGGGCTCGACCATGCGGTGAGTAGCCGTAGAGCCGCTTGCGTAGGAGTCGGTATTCTTCTCGTTGTATTCAAGGTAGATGTCGGTGTCCATATCAGTGCGTTCAATGCGCAGGCTGTTGACGATAGGATACTCGTCATCTGCGGGAGTTTCAAGGACAGTCTTTGAGATAAAGTCCTCGAGCTTCTTGTCATATCTTGAGTAATCGTAGGAAGCGATAGTATATACCGTATTATTCTCGGACGTCATAACGTAGTAATCCGAGCCTGTAGGTACCTGATTGCCGATATAAAGCTTGATGCTGTCGCCTGAACTGTAGTTGAACTCGACCTCAGCCGAGGGATTGTCAAGACCGAACTTTGCGAGATCGGAGCAGTCGTCATCGGCGATCGCATTGGATTTGAGTGTAGCTGCACTTGACGGTATGATCCTGAGATCGGTCATCTCGAGCGGAATATCCTGATAGCCGTCGAGGGTATAGTCCTCCTCCGATCCGTCAACGAGCAGGAACTTGTATTCGCCTGTATCGTTTCTGAGTATCGCATTTTCAACGACACCATCCTTGAGGATAGCGATACCCTTTCCATATACCTCCGAGACCTCCGCAGAGCTCTCGGCAGATTCCTTGGGTTCGGTCAGCTTGAGCACAGCGAGTCCTCCGCCGAGTACCGCAAGCACTGCCGCAAGACCGATTATACCCTTTGCTGCTTTTTTCATCGGTTCTTTCTCCTTACTATTACAACGATACCGATAAGAACAACGATACCGGGAATGATCCACTCAACGAATGCCTTGAGACCCTTGAGCTGACCTGCTGTGAGAGCGAGGTTGTTCTCCTGAAGGTTCTTCTGAGGAATAATGATACCTGCACCCTTGCCAGCGGCATTATTGAAGATGTTGAGCAGTACATTTGCGTTGTTATAGGAGCTTGTATTCTCAACAATAGTTGTATCAGCCATGAACATCGAGCCTACAACGATCACGTTACTGTTTACTATATCGAAGCCTGCCTGCTTTTCTCTCTTGGACATAACGATGACATTGTGCTCACCGTTTCCGCTGTTCTCACCTGTCTGAGCATCGACAATATATGACGTACCTGCCGACTTGAGAACGGGCGTTACAACGTAATCGGTATTCTTGTCGAGTATCTCGACCGATCTTGCAAACGGAGCAACTACGGGAAGCTTTGAGTTCGGGAGCTCACCGACAGTATCCGTATCGGCAATGTTAACGATCGGTACAAGACCTGCCGAGCCTGCTGCGCTTACGGTAACGGTCATGCAGCTCTGCTCGTCATTGATGAAGCCGTCTGAAACGGAGATGTTCCACTTAGCGAGGAATTCAGCGAGGTTGGGAAGTATAGAGCTTCCGTAAACGCCGCCGAGATAAACAACGCTCTTGCCATAGTTTCCGTCATTGTAGAGGAAAGTGTCGAGGGCGTTAACGGTATCCTCACTGATGTCAGCCTCGATACCCGGGATGATTACCATGTCGTAGTCTTCGGTGCTGATCTCTGATGTGTAGATGTCGATATAGTCAGCCTGATAGCCGTTCTTTGTGAGGAACTGCTCGAGGAATATCTCAGCATAGTAGGTCTGCTGCATGTTGTATGCAGGAGTCTGGTGCTCCTTGTCAGCGTAGAGCATATAAGCGCACTTGACAGGGTTTGCATCGGTAACGGCAATGATAGCCGAGGTGATAGTGGACTCGCCTGTGAAGCGGATATTTGTGCTTGTATCGTACTGGCTCGTACCGCCTGTGGAGAACATCTGTCCCACATACGATACCTCTGCGCGCTCCTTTTCGGGAGAGAACACGACTACAGAGCCTGCTCCGAGTTCGCCGTTATAATATTTGCTGTACTTTGTGACCTTATCCGGATCCTTAGTTGTGTCGATATAATCGAGCTTGATCTCACCCTTGCCCTGCTCTGCATATACCTGATACTGCTCGAGGATCTTTGGGATCATATTGTAGTAATCAGCAGCGAGAAGGGTCTCTTTCGGGATCATTACAGCGATCTCAATATCAGTCTCGAGGCTCTTGAGCACATTCTGAGTCTCTTCGCAAAGCTCGTATCTCTTATCGGATGTGAGGTCTACCTTAAGTGGATAGCGGTTCATGAGTATGCTCGTGATAACGTTGACGACAACTACGATCGCGATAACAAGCACGATAACGATAACGGACATCGAACCGTACTTGAACTTCTTTAAATTCTTAGGCTTTTTCTCGCCTGTTTCCTTTTTGCTCATCGTTCAATACCTTCCTTTCTTAAATTAGCTCCAGCGTCTCTTCTCAAGGACTCTTACGGTGAAGAAGTTAAAGAGGAAAGCTGCACTGAGATAGAACACAACGCTTGAAAGGTTGAACAATCCCATTGTGAATTCGGTGTATCTTGAATAGAATGAAAGCGCATCGCAAGCCTTCTTTACCCACTCGATATCAACGTTTGCGCTGAGCATATCGAAGAGATAGAGTATGAGGAGTGCGAGGAAGCTGATAACGGCAGCAGCCATCTGATTCTCCGTGAGAGAAGAAATAAACACGCCCACTGCGATGAATGCAGCTCCGAGGAGAAGCATTGCGAAGTAGTTTCCGAGGAGCGAAGCCCATGCAACGCTGCCGTAGAATGCAAGGATAGCAGCATATACGAATATGAGGCTCTCAGCGATGATAAAGAGCGTGAGAGCGGCAAAGTACTTGCCCAGAACGATAGACCAAAGGCTTACGGGAGCCGTAAGGAGTCCCTGATCCGTCTTGTTTTTCTTCTCCTCACTCAGAAGTCTCATGGTGAGCACGGGAATAAGGAACAGTACCACGAGGAAAAGTGAATTGAATACAGGCGACGTATCGGTCGAAGCCAGATTCAGTGTATAGTTGAAAAAGAATAATCCTGAAAGGAAGAAGTATACCGAAAGATATACATACGCGATCCCCGATGTGAAGAATGCGCCCATTTCTCTTCTGTAAATTGCACCCATTATTCGTTACCTCCGTCATTAGTCTCTTCCGTTGCGGAAGTATCATCATCTTCTTCGGAAGCGTCGTCATCGTCATCAAGATTGAGGTTGATAACGACCTTTTCCTTTTCCTCCTCGGTGNNTCTCGCCGTTCTTGACGATAACGTTATCGCCGAGAGTGATCTTGAGGAAGATATCCTCAAGAGTAAGCTCAGAGAGACTGAACATGAGGATGTTCCAGCCCTTCTTACGGCAGACCTCATTTACAGCGCGGCGCACATCAGCCTTTCCGTCAGACTCTATATCGTAATCGAAAATACCGTCCTCACGCATCATATCGGCTCTGACATACTTGACGCCTGAAATGCTCCTGAGTGCGGAAACGATCTCGTCCTTGTCAGCCTTGGACTTCTTTGAACCCTCGATGCGGACTGTCATTCTGTGCTTATCGGTAAGGCTCTTTGCGATCTCGTCAGCAGTACCGTCGGCAGCCTTGACGCCCTTGTTGATGATGATGATCTTGTCGCATGTAGCCTGAATTTCCTGAAGGATGTGCGACGAGAGGATTACTGTGTGCTTTTCGCCGAGCTTCTTGATGAGAGTACGGATCTCGATGATCTGCTTCGGGTCGAGACCTACAGTNNTCGGTTCATCGAGGATGAGCACGGGCGGATTGCCGATGAGAGCCTGTGCGAGACCTACTCTCTGCCTATAGCCCTTTGAAAGATGACTGATGAGTCTGTCCTTTACATCGGTGATCCTGCAAAGCTCGCAGACATCGGCGATATG
>DHYN01000098.1:43240-62259 GCA_002414125.1 Ruminococcus sp. UBA5129
GACAGCGACTGCTGCCTCATAACCTTGACTGTCATATCAACGTAAAGCGGCGGTATCTCAGGGAGATAACCGATCTTTGCCTTAGCCTTGTTAGGCTCCTCAAGGATGTCTATGCCGTCAATGAGTATCTGTCCCGAGGTCGATGAGATGTAGCCCGTGAGCATGTTCATCGTAGTGGATTTTCCCGCACCGTTAGGTCCGAGAAAGCCGAGTATCTCGCCCTTGTCTACCTTGAACGAAATATCGTTTACGGCAAGCTTATCGCCGTACTTCTTTGAAAGGTTTTTGACCTCTATCATTTATTTTCCTCCTTATGAGGCAGCAGTCGCTGTCAGATTTCATACAATATAATTTTAGCCTTTAAATGTGATAGTATCGTGAAAGCATTAAGATATTATTAAAAAGATGAAAACCAATGAGGNNGCATTAAGATATTATTTTGATAGTCTTGCGATACCGTCTCTGAGTCTTGCGAGAGTTTCGTCTCTGCCGAGTATCTTGCAGAGCTCAACGCCGCCTCCGGGAGTGGTCTGTTTTCCCGAAACAGCGGTTCTTACAGGCCACAGCAGCCATCCGTTTTTAACGCCGAGCTTCTCGATGAGTCCGAACAGAGCTATCAACGGCGAATAGTCCATTCGCTGAGGGACTCGAGTATCGGGAGCACAGCGGTAAGCGCTTCAAGTGAGGTCTCCTCATTGGTTTTCATCTTTTTGTGGCAGTACATAGCGGTATCGTAATCGGGGAGCTTGTCGATGAAGTCGATCTGCTCATAAACATCGGTAAGCTGCTCTGTTCTCGGCTGGAGAACCTGAGCGAGAAGTGCGATGTCGATATCCTCTCTCTTGACGACCTCTCTGATGAAAGGCGTAATGACCTCAAGGAAAGCCTCGGGTGACATTTTTCTGACATATTCGCCGTTGATAGCTCTGAGCTTTACGGGGTCAAAGATAGCGGGAGCCTTGCTGATGCCGCTTATATCGAACTCCTCAACAAGCTCTTCAAGTGAATAGATCTCCTGTTCGCCCTTGGGCGCCCAGCCGAGCAGCGCGATGAAGTTGAGCACAGCCTCCTTGAGGTATCCCTTTTTGAGAAGATCCTCAAACGAAGCATCGCCGTTTCTCTTGGAGAGCTTGTTTGCGGAATCCTTCATAACGGGCGAGCAGTGGATATACTTAGGTACTTCCCAGCCGAAAGCCTCGTAAAGAAGATTGTATTTCGGTGTGGAGGAAAGGTACTCGTTTCCGCGGACAACGTGTGTGATTCCCATAGTGTGATCGTCAATGACATTTGCGAAGTTGTAGGTCGGCATACCGTCGGTCTTGATGAGGATCTGATCGTCGAGGGAAGCGTTCTCCACAGTAATATCACCGTAGATCTCGTCATGGAACATTGTCTCGCCCTCGACAGGCATTCTCTGACGGATAACGTACGGCTCTCCGGCATCGAGTCTCGCCTTGACCTCCTCGGGAGACATATCGCGGCATGCGCATCTCTCGGGAGTATCCGTAAGCTCATGGCGCTTGTCCTCGAGCGACTCCTTGCCGCAGAAGCAGTAGTAAGCCTTGCCGCTCTCAACGAGCTTGAGCGCGTAGTCCTTGAACATGCCCATTCTCTCCGACTGAACATACGGTCCGACGGGACCGCCTATATCCGGACCCTCATCCCAGTTAAGTCCTGTCATGCGGAGCGTATTGTATATAACATCGACAGCTCCCTCAACATATCTCTCCTGATCCGTATCCTCGATACGCAGGATAAAATCGCCGCCGTTCTTCTTGGCGATAAGATAGGTAAAGAGTGCGGTCCTGAGATTACCGATATGCATATATCCCGTAGGACTCGGAGCAAATCTTGTTCTCACTCTTTTTGTCTCTGACATTTGAAAATCAATCCTTTTTAATGTATTCAATATCCTCCGCGATCTGCTTTTTCAGCTCGTCCACGGATGAAAATTTTCTTTCATCTCTGATATGCTCCCCGAAGCTGACCTCTGCACGTTTACCGTAGAGATCGCCGCTGAAACCGATAATATGAGTTTCCGCAAGGGGACGTATATTTTTTTCAACAGTCGGCTTGACGCCGATATTGGTGATTGAGGCGTACTCGTCCTCATCTATGCGTGTCACGGTAGAATAGACTCCCGTTTTGGGGACAAGCTGTCCGTCCGCAAAGGGCTGATTTATTGTCGGGAAGCCTATAGTCCTCCCGAGTCTGTTTCCGCCAACGACCTTAGTACTGAGCGTATAGTTGAAGCCCATTGCGCGCAGCTCATCTGTTCTGCCCTCGCGGAGCATTCCTCTTAGCCTCTCGGATGAGAACGCATCACCGCTCAGCTTTATCACCCTCACCTCAAAACCATACTTCTCGCCGAAAGCCCTGAGCTCGCCGACACCGCACGAAACGCCGTGTCCGAAGCGGAAATTCTCTCCGCAAACGACAACGCCGCAGTTCATCCTGCCGCACAGTATCTCCCTCGCGAAGCTCTCGCCGTCCATGCCGCAAAGCTCCTCGAAATCGGGTGAATATATCTGCTCAAATCCCAGTTTACTAAGCAATTCGAGCTTGTAGTCATTCGTGTAGATAAATTCAAAGCTCCTGCCGTGCTTGAAGCTTATCGACTCGGTATTGAACGTGAATACCGCAGGCGCCATTTCACCGAAGCTCTTAGCCTCATCCAGAACGAGCCTGTGACCCGGATGTATACCGTCGAAAATTCCCACCGCAGCAGCGCTTTTTCGTATTTCGCCCATCTCAGTCACCTCACGTCAGATTCTTTCCCACACGCAGTATCTTCTCGCCGAAGTCCGCATGAGCAGTACCGATGAATCCGCCGTCAAAGCCGTACACCGCATATTCTGCACAGTTGTCCTTAATATTGCGGATANNGGATGAGGCTAAGAGCTTCGGTACATTCTCGTCTGCACCTCGTTGAGACGCAGCTTAGGAAGCGTCACGAAAACCCTTTCTATCGGCAGGATCAGCTCCTCGAGCCGTCCCTCATCGCGCGCACGCTGTATCTCCTCGAGGGTGAAGCAGTCATCGAGCGTAAAGCCTCCCGAGGAGGTTCTCACGAGCGAGGTCATTATACCTCCGCATCCGAGAGCTTCACCAATATCGTTGATTATCGTGCGGATGTAAGTTCCCTTAGAGCAGGCGATCGAGACAACTCCCTCGCGACTCGTCTCATCGTAGCTTTCGAGCACAAGTCCGTCAACGGTTATCGCCCTTGCCGTGCGCTCGACCTCTATCCCCTGCCTTGCAAGGTCGTAGAGCCTTCTGCCGTTCACCTGAACCGCAGAATACATCGGAGGAAGCTGCATAATATCCCCGATAAAACGCGGCAGCACCTCTTCAAGCGCTTTTCGCGTGACCTCAGTCTCCGAAGATGACAGCAGCTTTCCCGTTATATCCTGAGTATCCGTAGTCATACCGAGTCTGAATCCTGCACGGTAGGACTTTGTACTGTTCGGCATAATATCGCACGCCTTTGTCGCAGTACCTACGAAAACCGGAAGCACTCCCGTAGCCATAGGATCAAGCGTTCCGCCGTGACCGAGCCTTTTCATCTGCAATATTCCCCGAAGCTTTGCGACAACGTCAAACGAAGTAAAGTTCTGAGGCTTATTGACACAGAGTATACCGTTCATCGGCACACAGCCTTTCCTACAGTCTCTATGAGGATGCTCTTGACCTCATCTATGCTGCCCTTGAGCAGACAGCCTGCCGCTTTGGCATGACCGCCTCCGCCCAGCGTTCTGCATATCTCCGAGACGTTGACATCGCCTGCCGAGCGCATTGAGATCTTGTACACCTGCGGCTCACGCTCTTTTATCATGAGACCGACCTCGACACCCTCGACCTGAAGCGGCAGTGATGCACAGCCCTCGAGGTCGTTGCTGTCAACGCCCATCTGCTCCATGATGTCCTTAGTGATGCAGATCATGGTGATCCTGTTGTCGAGGTAATACTCCATAAGCTCAATGACTCTGCACTCCATTCTGATGCGTCCGAGCGACTTAACCTCGAACATGCTTCTGTTGATCTTAGCGAAGCCGATATCGTAGTCCTCGATGATCCGAGCGGCGATGCGGTGGCAGTTTGCTGTAGTACAGTCGTACTTGAAGCAACCCGTATCGGTAGCGATGCCCGTATAGATACAAGCGGCACAGTGCTCGCTGATCTCGGCGCCCATTTCGCGTGCAAGCTCCCAGATCAGCTCACAGGTAGCCGACGCCTCTCCGTTAAGAAGAGTCATCTCGGCATAACCTGTATTTGAGATGTGATGATCTATGCAAAGCTGCACCCTGTCGCCGTACTTCTCACCGAGACAGCCCATGAGCTGCGTATCGGCGATGTCAACGGCAATGATCGTCTGCGGCTCAAAGTCCTCACCGCATCCGACCGATGTCATATAGTCATAGCGCGAGGGGAACGCATCACAACACTCCACCCTGCTCCTTATGCCGAAGCAACCGAGGATGTCCTTTAGCGCAAAGCCTGCACCGATGCAGTCACCGTCGGGACTCTGATGAACGATGATAACAGCATCGCGGCAGTCTTTGAGGAAATCGGCAGCTTCACTCAAACCTAAATACATATTACACCTCATTCCAATTCTTTTAGCTTTCTGTTGATCTGTGCACTGTGCTCGATCGAGTCATCGGCGATGAATTTAAGCTCGGGGCACTTTCTCATCTTGAGCCTGTGGAAGAGCTCGCGTCTGATGAAGCCGCTTCCGCTCGAAAGACCCTTGACCGATTCCTTTGCCTTATCCATTCCGCTAAAGCTTGAAACGTATATTTTGCAGTACGACATATCGCCCGAGAGCTCGGTGCGGACTATCGAGAGCATCGGGTCGATCCTCGGATCCTTGAGCTCGCGGAGTATCGCAGTCATCTCACGTTTTATGTCCTCTGCCATTCTTCCGTTTTTAAAATTCGCCATATTTTCCTTTCCTTACAAAACCTATATATCTACAGTGAAGCTTTTATTTGAAGGCTTTGTCGTACCGTTATTTTCATCGGAATCGTCCTCGTCATTGAAGAATCCGTCCGAGAACTGTCCGTCCGCAAAAGCCGGAGCATCCGTCCTGTTCTCGGCGGAAAACGTTTCCTCCGCATTCTGAACCTGCTCCTGTACCGGAACATTTTCCTTCCAAACGGAAACGTCCTCACTGTCGTCGTCCTCATCGTAGAATTCATCCGCACAGCGGTCGTAGTCCGCCATAAGCTCCTCCTCGGTCACGGGACGTTCGATTCCCATAAGGTCCTCTATCTCATCCGCCTGGTCGTCGAAAGGCGTACACTGTCCGAGAATTATTTTCTTTACCGATTCAAAAAAGAATATATCTACAGGTCCGAATTCGTCCCATGCAAGAGCTTCATTGCAATACTGGAGCATATCGGCTGTACTCATTCTGTTATAGTCCATGAAATATACCTCCGCCGAAGCAATGTCGGTCAGATCATCCGCATCGGAGCAAATATTCCGATACGGTGTCATGATCTGTTGTTATCAGTCCTCGCGGTATTCCTCTACCGTGTAACACTCGAAAATATCGCCTTCCTTTACATCGCTGAACTTTTCGAGGCTGATACCGCACTCGTAACCGTCAGCGACCTCTTTGGCATCGTCCTTGAATCTCTTGAGTCCTGCGATCTTGTCATCGGCGATGATAATGCCGTCACGCACAACGCGCACCTGACATCCTCTTACGACCTTGCCGCTGAGAACGTAGCTTCCTGCAACCATACCAACGCTCGAGATCTTGTATACCTGACGCACTTCAACGCGTCCGAGCTCAACATCTCTGAACTTAGGAGCGAGCATACCCTTCATAGCGGTATTGATCTCCTCGATAGCATCATAGATGATCCTGTAGAGACGGATATCAACACCGTCACGGACAGCATTTTCTGCAGCCACGGGATCGGGTCTGACGTTGAAGCCGACGATGATAGCATTTGATGCGCTTGCGAGCATAACATCGCTTTCCTTTACCGCACCTACTGCGCCGTGGATAACTCTTACTCGTACCTCGTTGTTGGAGAGCTTTTCGAGCGACTGCTTAACAGCCTCGACCGAGCCCTGAACGTCAGCCTTTACAACGATCGGGAGCTCCTTGATCTCACCCTCGGCGATCTGGCTGAAGAGGTTATCGAGAGTAACCTTTCTGTATGCGTTGAACTGTTCCTGTTTAGCCTCATGCTTTCTCTTTTCGACAAGCTCTCTTGCAAGACGCTCATCCTCTACAGCATTGAAGATATCGCCTGCGCTCGGGACCTCTGCGAGACCAGTGATCTCAACGGGAACAGACGGACCTGCTGACTTAACAGTTCTGCCCTTATCGTTAGTCATTACGCGGACTCTGCCGACAGCAGTGCCTGCGATCAGTACATCGCCCTGTCTGAGAGTACCGTTCTGAACGAGGAGCGTAGCAATAGGACCTCTGCCCTTATCGAGTCTTGCCTCGATAACGGTACCCTTTGCGAGACGGTCGGGGTTAGCCTTAAGCTCCTTGACCTCCGCAACGAGAAGCACATTCTCAAGAAGCTCATCAATTCCCTCGCCTGTCTTAGCCGAAACGGGAACGCAGATAACATCGCCTCCCCAATCCTCGCAGACAAGGTCGTACTTAGTAAGCTCCTCCTTGATGCGATCGGGATTTGCCCCCTCCTTATCCATCTTGTTTATCGCAACGATGAGTGAAACTCCGGCAGCCTTAGCGTGGTTGATCGACTCTACAGTCTGCGGCATGATACCGTCATCGGCAGCTACAACGAGAATAGCGATGTCGGTGATATTCGCACCGCGCGCTCTCATCGAGGTGAAAGCCTCATGACCGGGAGTATCGAGGAAAGTGATGTCCTGACCGTTTACCTTTACCTGATAAGCGCCGATGTGCTGAGTAATGCCGCCTGCTTCCGTAGCGGTAACATGAGCGTTTCTTATCCTGTCGAGGATAGAGGTCTTACCGTGGTCAACGTGACCCATTACAACTACGACAGGGCATCTGGACTGGAGGTTTGTATCCTCATCATCGCTGTCGTCGATGAGTCGCTCCTCGATCGTTACGATGACTTCCTTTTCGACTTTAGCGCCGAGCTCCTCGGCAACGAGCGAAGCCGTATCGAAATCTATCTCCTGATTGATCGAAGCCATTACGCCGAGACCCATGAGCTTCTTGATAACGTCCGTAGCAGTGACCTTGAGACGTGAAGCGAGCTCGCCGACCGTGATAGAATCGGGGATGAGCACCTTGAGCTGCTGCTTTCTCGCGCGCTCAAGCTCGAGGCGGCGGAGATTCTCAGCCTCAGTCTCCTTCTTGGAATACTGCTGACGAGTTCTTTGAGCCGACTTCTGGTTGATCTTCTGCTTCTTGGACGAGTAGTTGTCCTTGTGCTTGTTTGCGGGAGCGATCTGTTCGTAGCGCTCGTTATATTTATCGAGATCGACATAGCTTCCTCTTGTGTCAACGGTACGTCTCTGAGTAGCGGTCTCTGCCGTCTCGGAGCTGAAAGAAGCGTTGAATTTAGTCTTTTCGCCTCTCTCCTTAGCCTTTGGAGGCTGCTTCCTGTCATTTTTCTTCTTGTCATGCTTAGGAGCTTCCTTGACCTCGGTCTTTGGAGCAGCCTTTGACTCATTCTTTGGAGCTTCCTTGACCTCAGCCTTTGGTGCAGCTTTTGCCTCAGTCTTTGGTGCAGTCTTCGACTCAGTCTTTGGTGCAGCTTTGACCTCAGTCTTTGGTGCAGTCTTCGCCTCAGTCTTTGGTGCAGCTTTGACCTCAGTCTTTGGTGCAATCTTCGCCTCAGCTTTTGGTGCAGCCTTTGCCTCATTCTTGGGAGCTTCCTTTGCCTCAGCCTTTGGAGCCGACTTCTTAGCAGGCTTCTTTTCCGGCTTCTTTTCCGGCTCTTTCATTTCAGGCTTTGGGTCGTTCCTTGAAGCGAAATAATCATCAAAAGACTTTACCTCATGAAGCTTTGAATAATGCTCGAGGAGCAGATTCATCTCATCCTCTGTCAGACCTGTCGATGTCTTTTTCTTTGTATCGCCATTTGCAGCGAAAAGGTCAATAAGCTCCTGCGAGGGAACGTTAAAATCCTTAGCTGCTTCACTTAACTTTACTTTTTTAGTCATAGGCTTAAATTACCTCCGAATCAATTCTGTAGTTATTCTTTTCCGTCTCTGCGATCTTGCGGAAACCGTCCGCGAAGCCCTTGTCGCAGACGCCCAGAACGGCAGTCTGCTTGCCGAGGAAACCTCTCAGCTCCTCCTTGGTGAGACCCGTCCCGATTATCGGGACATCGTATTTTCCGCAGACAAAAGCTGTTTCCTTAAGGGATCTCTCCGATATGTCCGAAGCCGTCATAACGCACGCCGCAGCACCGTTCTTAACAGCCTCGCAGACCGTATCGAAGCCCTTGACGGTCTTTCCTGCCTTAACGCAGATCGTAAGTAGGTTAGTCGTTTTGCGTATCTGCTCTGAGTTCATCCGACATCACCTCGTATACACTTTCATCTATTTTACATGAGAACGACTTCTCGAAACGTCTGCCCTTCCGAGCTTTTTCAAGGCACTCCGCACAGCGGCATATATACGCGCCTCTGCCCGATCTCTTTCCCGTGAAATCAAGGCTTATCTCGCCCTCGGGCGACTTCACGACACGGATGAGCTCTTTTTTCGGCTTCATCTCTCCGCATCCGAGACACATTCTCATGGGGATCTTCTTAGGCTTCATGCTCATTCCTCCGAAGCGCTCTCCTCTGCCGAAGCCTCATCGTCAGCAGGAGCAGCCGTCTCCTCCGTCACGATCTCGGTCTCATTCTCGGCAGCGATCATCTCCTCTGCCTCAGCAAAAGCATCCTCGTCAGCAACGGGAGGCTTTTCGGGAACTACGAAATCGGGACTGAGCTCGGGAGCTTCATCTCCCGTGAGCGTATCGAACTGAGGTTTGATGTCGATCTTGTAACCCGTGAGCTTGGCGGCGAGCTTAGCATTCTGACCCTTGTTTCCGATAGCGAGCGAAAGCTCCTTGTTGGGAACGATAACTGTGCAGGTCTTTTCCTCGTATGAGGTTATGACAGTCTTTATAACGGAAGCAGGAGCGAGAGCTCTTGCAACGAATTCCTCGGGAGATTCGCTGTAGGGGATGATGTCGATCTTCTCGCCGTTCAGCTCCTCCACAACAGCCGTGATCCTCGATCTCTTTGCACCGATACAAGCGCCTACCGCATCGACGTTTTCATCCTTTGACCATACAGCGATCTTCGTTCTCGAGCCTGCCTCACGAGAGATGGACTTTACCTCAACAGTGCCGTCATAGATCTCGGGAACTTCGATCTCAAACAATCTCTTCACGAGATCCTTATGTGTACGGGAAATCTTAACGATAGGCTTTTTGTTCTTGTTGGTGATACCTGTGATATACACCTTTACTGACCTGCCCTCTTCAAGCTCCTCGCCGGGGATCTGTTCGTTTCTGAAAAGATACAGCTCAGTGCCGTCATAAATAACAGTTGCAGTACCTCTGCCGGGCTCGACCTGTGAGATCTTGGCAGTAATGCACTCATGCTCCTTCGACTCAAAACGAGCGAGCATCTGATCGCGGTTGATCTCGCGGAGGTCTCCCTTGATCGACTGCTTAGCCGAAAGAGCAGCCATTCTTCCGAACTTGGAAATGTCGATCTTCTTTAAGATACGACCGCCGACATAGGCATTCGGATCGATAGTCTTAGCTACGTCGATGTTGATCTCGTTGTCATCAATAGGCTCATCGTCGATGATCTCCTGATCGATGTACATCTCGAACTTCTTTGAAGCAGGGTCGATCTCGACGCGGATATTGTCCTCACTGTGGGGATAAGCCTTTCTTGCAGCCTTGAGCATAGCCGACTTGATCTTTTCGATAAGAAGCTCTGTTTCAACGCTGTTTTCCTCGCCCAGTAAAGCGAGAGCCTCAAAGAAGCTGCTGTTTCCGATGTCGGAAGCTGTTTCCTTTTTTCTTTTTGCCATTTCTGTTAATTCCTCCAAACCAATTATTCAAAATCCATATAAAGCTTAACATATGATATGTCCGAAAGGGAGAATGTCCTCTCCGATCCGTCCTCGTGAGCAACAGTAACGCCCTCCTTACCGGCGCTGCGAAGGATGCCGACAATATCCTTTTCGCCGTCCGAAGCTCTGATAAGATGAACCCGCACCTCATCGCCGATACAGACCTCAAAGTGTTCCTCCTTGACCAGCTCACGTTCAAGACCTGCCGAACCGACTTCGAGCATATAGCTCTGAGAGATCGGGTCAGCCTCATCGAGCGCCTCGCTTATCGGGCGTGTAGCTATCTCGCAGTCATTGATAGTGATACCCTCATCGCAGTCGATAAAGACTCTAAGATACCACATCGCACCCTCCTTGACGTAGCACACGTCCCACAGGAAATAGCCCAGATCGTCAGTGATAGGCTTAACGAGATCATAGACGCGCTGCTCGGTGCTTCCGAATTTTTTGAATTTCATTTTACCGCAGCAACTCCTTTCGGTTATCATATTCGGACGCGCTGCATCAAGTTCGCAAGCACATCCTATAATAGTCCATATATGAAATATCCCATATATAAAGTAAAGACCGGAGGTTTCCGGTCTTTAGCTTAAACTATCATCATTTAATATTATACCACTATTATATTATAAAAGTCAAGGGTTTTTCCAAATTTTTTTCCGTTATCCTGACAAAAATAAAAAACAAAGC
This sequence comes from Ruminococcus sp. UBA5129, assembly GCA_002414125.1. GTDB lineage: Bacteria > Bacillota > Clostridia > Oscillospirales > Ruminococcaceae > Ruminococcus. Next base: position 53,985 of record DHYN01000098.1, read on the forward strand.
TCAAGGCGATCGCCGAGCAATAGCCTTGAGCGCCGATATGACGGGGTTTTATCGGTTCACTTTATCATTTTTGAAACAGCCGGCGATCTCATCAGCAATACAGCGGCAGCCATAGTGAGCAGCAGCTCCGGAAGCATGAATGCTCCGTTGTAGCAGATCGAGTACACCCACGCATTGCTCCATTCGCACCATATCGAGAATACCGTTCCGCCTGAAATAACGTGACATACGAATCTCACTGCGAGCGCGAACGCTATACCTGCACAAGCGCCCGCCAAGCCCTTTTTGCGAAATGCTCCTGCAAGTCCGAGAGCCGTGAACGCGAGTATATAGTCAACCAGAAAGCACACCGCGAGAGCCTTTCCCGAAAGTCCCCAGCCGAGTGCAGCTCCGAGATCAAGACCGAGCTGGACGAGTGAATACACAAATGCTGTACCGAGTCCCCAGCCTGTTCCGTACATGATCGAGATCATGCATATCGGCAGCATACTGAGCGGTGTGATGCTTCCTCCAAGCGGCATCTTCACGATAGTCAGCATACTGAGTACAGTTGCAAGACCGATCATCACCGCGCTCAGAACGAGTCTCAGTACCTTTTCATGTGATACAGTTTTAGCGGTTTCGTTCATTTATCATCCCTCCGAAAGATATTTGATTACCTCCTCTATACTGTTCTGTGCATCATGGAGTCCGAGGAGATACATTTCGTTGATAACATCGGGATCCTTTTCGGTACGGCTTATTTCAACGTGTCTGCTTGGTTCGATCGAGATTATCCTGCCCTGATCGGCAAGTTCGTTGCAAAGCTTCTGCTGACTGTTGTACATCGCGCTTCTGTTCTCCATAGCCTTTACAAGACGCGGATACCTTTTTCCGTACATGAGCTTTCCAAGAGTATGACCCTCATTGTGCTTGCGGTAATCGCGCTGACGAGTGCGGACAACGACTATCTTATCGTAACCGAGCTTCATCGCAGCCTCCACAGGGATGCTGTCGGTGATACCGCCGTCAAGAAACTTTCTTCCGCCAATATTGACGATCCTCGACACCATAGGCATCGAAGCCGAGGCGAGAAGATAGTCCATATGCTTTCTGAGGTCGCTGAGCTTTACATATACGGGAGTCCCCTTTTCGACATCGGTACATACACAGTAAAAGTCGGTGGCGGAAGCGGCAAACGAATCGTAATCGAACGGATCGAGGCAGTTCGGTATCTCATCGTAGCAGAATTTTTCTCCGACAAGGCTGCCCGTAGTAACGAGCGAATAGAAGCTCATAAAGCGCTTGTCGCCGCAGTATTTCTTCATATAACGAACATTTCTTCCGCGCTGCCCCGCGATGTAGGTAAGTCCGTGTATAGCGCCTGCCGAAACGCCTATAACAGCATCGAATTTTATGTTATTATCGAGGAAAGCATCGGTAACTCCTGCGCCGTAAACGCCTCGCATAGCGCCGCCCTCGATAACAAGGCAAGTTTTCATTCAGATCATCTCCGTTTAATAATTATGTTTATATTATATCACATTCCGCGCAGGAATGCAATAATAAAGCGGAGACATCAGAATGATACCTCCGCAAAAAGTGCAATATGCATCCCTACGGCGGCATTATCCGCATCAGGTCATAGGGTCGAAAACTCGATGTTTTCCTCTCAGCCTGCATACAAGCTCCCCTTTTTTTATCAACACTGTTATTATACCACTGTTTCGAGCCAAACACAATATTGTTCACAAAAAATTTACAATCGCTTTTCGCGCTTTTCCTTTCGATAACGATGGAAAAATATTATGAACGAGACAAGCGGAACGCATATCAGCAGCGCCACGCCACGCAGTCCTGAAACACCAAAATCAACCGCCGCTGTGAAGCTGTATGCGCTCATAATCGAATCGTATGTTCTGAGAAGAGTATACACGATCGCAGGCACACAGAAGACTCCGCAAATGACCGCCCACCTTCTGCTGTTCTCAAAGCCATTCCGCAAGAAAAACGCAACCGCCAAAAGATATACCAAAAGTATAATATTGCTTATCAAAGAAATCAGTACGATGTATAATAAAAATGACGTAAATTTGTTGTCCGCCATGTAGGTCACACGAACCTCACCGTTCCCCGCATCATAATCAATTGATTTTATATGGTGGAACATTCCCGATCTGAGGGAGTATGTATCCGTAACACGGTAAATGTTCCCCTCGCCGTCTATCTCGGCAAGACGGAATTCACCGTATTTTTTGCAGAAGCTCTCGCGTTCAGTTTCGTCCCCAAAGCCAATGGCAAAGCTCTGCTCCCGAGCGGGATAGCTTGCGTTCTTCATGTGCATGAGCATACTGCGGAATCCGTTCTCGGAGTATTTCACTATCTCGCTGTCGAGCGTGACATCGACAAAGGAATCGTAGCTGTAAGAATAGTACGTTTTCTCCGTTGGAGCAAAATCAGTCCACTGCTCATCATCCTCACCAATAGGGATCATCATGTCAATGAAATGGTCTTCCATATTACCATTAGTATAAATTTCGAGATCTACGTACGGATTGCATCCACACATTACGAGCATCATAAAAGCTCCAAGCAGGATAAGCTTTATATATCGCCTCATATCCGCACCTCCCTTTTTTTCCCATTATACTGCGCGCTCAATTGAAAGTCAATGAAGCGCAGATTACAAATAATTACAATAATCTGAAACCTTTTCCGATAATCGTTCCTGAGTATTTTCCGTACCATTTCACTTTCAATAAACCAAAAGAGCTGACGGATTCCGAAAAAGAATCCATCAACTCTCATTGTATCTGTAATAACTATTCTATTGCCAACAAAAAATTGTTGTCATTGTGGTGCAATAAATTATATGTAAAATTCCAAAAAGTCACTTGACAAAATAACAGGAATATGCTATCATGATAAAAGCGGTACAACCGCAGTTATCATGGGAGAGGTGAAAAGATGAGAAGATAATTTACTTTTGAACGCATGAATATATTTATGCTGTGTGCGGATACCTGCATACGGTCTTATCATGTTGCCAAAAGTGGATTATGTTCTCATAACCTCTCTTTTTGTGTGCATTATTGTGGCTATCTATGTCATTTCTCTTATTATGAGGTTATAGGAGCATTTTAGAACTGTTTGGCAACAAATGGTTCTTTTTTATTCTAAGGAGGAATGCCTATGTCACAAATCAGCGTAAATAACCTCAGCTTCTGCTATGACGGAAGTTTCGATAATATTTTTGAGAATGTTTCGTTCTCAATAGATACCGATTGGAAATTAGGGTTTATAGGTCGAAACGGAAAAGGTAAAACTACATTTCTGAAACTGTTGCTTGGGAAAATGTCTTACAGCGGAGCAATAGATACCGGTACGGTCTTTGAATACTTCCCATACGAAATAAATGAAGATCATCTAAAATTGTCCGCAAGTGAATTTATTGACGAGTTAAAGCCAAACTGTGAGATCTGGCGAGTCATATGTGAATTGTCCTTACTGGGCGAAGAAGCCGATCTGCTCTACAGACCTTTTGTGCAATTGAGTCTTGGACAGCGCACAAAAATACTGCTCGCCGTTCTATTTTCAGGTGAAAACGAATTTCTGCTGATCGATGAACCTACCAATCATCTTGATAGTAATGCTCGTGAAAAGATCAAGGACTACCTTTCTTCAAAAAGCGGTTTTATTCTTGTATCACACGACCGTGATCTTCTTGACGCTTGTATAGATCATGTGCTTGTTCTCAATCGTAGAAGCATCGAGGTGCAAAGCGGAAATTTTTCAAGCTGGTGGGAAAACAAACAGCGTAAGGATCGTTTCGCCGCTGCCGAAAATGAAAAGCATCGGAAAGAGATCAAAAAATTAAAGCAGGCGGCAAAGCGTACTGCGGACTGGGCAGACAAAAACGAGCGTACCAAGATCGGTTTCGATCCTGTCAAAGAACACGATCGTTCGATCAGTGCAAGATCATTCATAGGCGCTAAAACAAAGAAAATGCAGAGCAGAGTGTCAAATATTGAGAAACGGATAGAGCGTGAGATAGAGGAAAAAGAAGGCTTGCTAACTGATATCGAACGTGTAAAGGAGCTAAAGCTGTCTCCCATGACGTATCACAAGCGTGTGCTGGTAAATTTTAGAAATTACAGTTTCAAATATGCCGATTCAGATACACCTGTTATAAACGATCTGACATTTGAGATAGCCAGAGGCGACCGTGTTGTCCTGCACGGAGAAAATGGGTGCGGAAAGACAACTCTCATAAAACGTATTCTGTACGGTTTTGGAGTGGAAAAAATAAATTCGTTCGATGAAAACGGAATTTGTGAAATATCTTCCGGAATAATCGTTTCGTATGTAAATCAGGACACTTCAATGCTGAAAGGCGATGTAATCAGCTTTTGCGAGAACAGAGGACTTGACCGCAGCCTGTTCTGCACGATCCTCAGACAACTTGACCTTGAGCGTTCACAATTTGAAAAAAACATTTCAGATTACTCAGAAGGTCAGAAAAAGAAGGTGTTGATAGCGGCAAGCCTTGCGACATCTGCACACCTTTATATATGGGATGAACCTCTTAATTATATTGATATTTTCTCTCGTATGCAGATCGAAAATCTATTGCTTGCATATCAGCCCACAATACTATTTGTGGAGCATGATACAAAGTTTCAGGAAAAAATCGCTACTAAAGTGATACGACTTTAATGTCTGACATTTTTTTGAATGACGTAAAGTATGGCTGAAAGCGGTATTTGATCAATTATTATCACGAGATATTTGCAGGCTTGGAAAGTGCCGAATTTACGGTATTTTCCGAGTTCGATTTTTTATTCCCACTCCTCAAATCGTCCTCTAACTTAAACAAATTTGTTCAGGAAATTTGATCCGTAGTATCTCAGTTATACATTTTGCTCTGTACTATACTCGTCCGCTGATGCTCTGTTATCATTTTGTTAGCGCATTCGATAACACACCGTGCGACTTATGGAGACAATGGGTACCTGGTGGTTTGCTCCTTATTGACATTATAGCGCAGGTGTACAAAAAAGTCAAGTGACAATACATCATAAGGTATGAATTCTAAAAAAATTGGCGAAAAGTGTTGAAATCATTCTGAATCTATGATATAATATATAATAAAATACAAAAAAGAGAGTATGGATTATGGCAAGACCTTTTTTAAAATGGGCTGGTGGTAAAAATTGGTTTGTTAATCAGGAATACGATAGATTGCCATTACAGTACAATCGTTATATAGAACCATTCTTAGGAGGAGGCTCTGTGTTTTTTTATATGAACCCCGAGCAGGCAATTCTAAGTGACATAAATGATGAATTAATCAATGCATATATTTGTTTACGAGATGAGTTTGAAAGTGTATATAGAAACTTACATACACATCAAATCAAAAATTCTAAAGAATACTATTATGTAATTAGAAGTAGACGTACAAGAACAAATGCCACCTCAGCTGCAAGAACAATTTACCTTAACAAAGCATGTTTTAATGGAATATATAGAGTAAATAGGGATGGTGGATTTAATGTTCCCTACGGAAAAGTAAAAAATGTTATTTTTGACAAACATGATCTGCATGATTCATCAATTGCGTTGGGAAATGTCGAGATTCTATGTCAAGATTTCGAAGAAACTATTGATTTGGCTGAACGAGATGACTTCATTTTTTGTGATCCACCATATGCTGTTTTAAATGAAGACAATCGTTTTGTTTCGTATACCGCAAACCTTTTTTCTTGGAACGATCAAGTCCGCTTATCTCTAGCATTAAACCGGGCAGCTCAAAGAGGCGTGAAAATTCTCATGACAAATGTTAATCATCAAGAAGTTCGTGCTTTATATGAAAATCTTTATGGATTTGAGCTTGATGTAGTTGAAAGAAATTGTATGATTTCTAGCCAATTAAACGCAAGACGTGTTTACAGCGAACTAATAGTGACTGCAAATATGTAGTTACTATATTTTAGGAGGTTCATATATGACTAATTGGGAAAATATTGTCTCTGGAAAAGAATTAATAACTGCAAAAAACAAACGAAAGAATCAGTACATAGAGAATCGTGAAAGAAAAATTGCTTTACAAGAGCTTGAAAAAGAAGGTTGGGAGTATGTTCAGGATTACGCTGACCCTAAATTTGTTAAAGTAAGAAAAGAAAAGCCATTTTATGAACGATTTGAAAATCAGATATGGCTGCTTTTCTTTCAGATGGGTTTTAAATATCTTAATCGTGATAGCAATTTCAAAATGAATTACGATTTCAATAATCCTGATTTTACTCAGCAAATTGATGTTTTTGCAGCAGATGATGAAACCATCTTAATCGTGGAATGTAAATCATCAGAAGAATTAAATGAAGTACAATTCAAAAAAGATATTGAAAAACTTCATGGACAAATGGACGGTTTAAGGAAATGTGCTCTCAAACAATTCCCTGGAAGAAAAGTAAAGTTTATCTGGGCAACTCATAATTGCATTATGAGTNNTGAAATTGCTATCACGATTAAGTCAAGAGGTTACAAGAATGGGATATTATTTTCTTCAGCGATTCTACTATTCAATATTATTGCGAATTAGTTAAACACCTTGGGACTTGTTCTAGATATCAACTTTTAGCTAACACTGAAATAAAGAATATGCAAAATAAAATATTGGCTATAAAAGGAAAAATGGGAGGACATGAATACTACGAGTTTTCTATTGAACCAGAGAAATTATTAAAAATCGGGTATGTGCTTCACAGAAGTGAAGCAAATAAAAATATGATGCCAACATATCAAAGAATCATAAAACGCAAAAGGCTAAAGGAAGTACAAGCTTTTATAAACGAAGGTGGCTATTTCCCTAATTCAATTATTATCAGCATTGATAGCGGAGGCAAAAAACTTCAATTTGATGAATCATCCACAAAGCTAGAAGATTCAATTTCCAAAATCGGTGTTTTACATCTTCCAAAACGATATCATTCTGCATATATCATTGATGGACAACATCGTCTGTATGGATATTCAGATTCAAAATACGCAAGTTCTAATTCCATTCCAATTGTTGCTTTTGTAGATTTAGAACGTTCCGAACAGTTGAAATTGTTTATGGATATCAATGAGAATCAAAAGTCCGTTTCTAAAACACTCAGAATTACTCTCAATAGTGATATGCTATGGGATTCTCCAAATCAAAACGAAAGAAGAGATGCTATCAGATCAAAGTTGGCTCAAATGTGCGGAGAGGAGCAATCATCACCTCTTTTGGGAAGAGTTGTGATCGGTGAAGACGAAAAGAATAATATTAAATGCATTACCATACAAGCCATACAATTAGCTCTACAAAAGTGTGATTTCTTTACTTCATTCACTAAAAACAACACAATTGCTTCTAATGGTAGTTTTGATTTAGGTGATAATCAAGCCACTATTGATCGCTTCTATCCATTTCTTGAAGGTTGCCTTAAAGTTGTAAAAAACAACTGTGAGAGTGAATGGGCATTGGGAGAACAAGGTATACTTACAATCAATCGTGGTATTCAGGGAATAATAAGAGTAATTAATGATATTGTTAATCATCTTATTAAGCAAAACAAGATATTCCCAACAACACAAGATATTGACGATATGGTTAACGAAGTAGAATACTATTTATCACCTTTGTTAAATCATATAAATAAACTAACAGAAGAACAAAGGCTAGAACTTAAAAGTTTTTATGGCGGTGGGGCTGAAAACAAGTACTTAAGATATTTTCAGAAAGTTATTTACGACTCAATAAATGAATTTAATCCCGATGGTTTAACAGAGTATATCGAAAATGCAACAAAGGAATATAATGCGACATCAAAAGAGTATATTTCTGCTATAGAGGAAAAACTGAAAGAAGTTATCGCAGAAGCACTTCAAACTTACTACGGTGACAAGTGGTTAATTAGAGGTTTGCCTAAAACGACTTACAAAAATGCTGAAAAAGCAGCTAGTGACAAAAACTATGAGTTATTATCTAATGATGAAGAATCTGATATAGATACTTGGGACTGCATCAGCATTTCGGACTGTAGAGATATCATAGTCTATTCACATAATTGGAGCGAAATATTTGAATCAATAATAACTAGACCAGAGGATCAAAAGTTATCAAATAAAGATCAGAAAACAGAATGGATAACTATTATCAGTAAAGAAAAGAACAAACTATCCAAATCAACTTATAGTGTCCCTAAAGCCACATTTGAAATAATAAGTAGCATTTACGCTTGGTTGACACCGTCCCAAATTTTGT
>DHYN01000106.1:0-959 GCA_002414125.1 Ruminococcus sp. UBA5129
GCTGGTATGGGAGGGGGTGTTACATAATGAACGCAGAAATAATAATCGCTCTTATTTCACTCATTGGAACTCTTGGAGGCAGCTTAGGCGGTATTCTTGTCAGCTCCAAAATGACGAACTACCGCTTACAGCAGCTTGAAAACAGGGTTGCCGAGCATAACAATTTTGCAAGGCGTATGCCTGTAATCGAGGAACAGATTAAAGTAATAAATCATAGAATAGACGATATAGAAAGGGGCGCTCAGCGTGAGAAATAAACTTGCAAAGCTTATTGATGTAAAGTCAATCATTACTATTGTTATGACAGTAGTTTTCGCTTGTCTTTCATTAAAAGAAAAAGTTTCGTCCGATCAGTTTATTACTGTTTTTACAACTGTTATCGCATTCTATTTCGGAACTCAGCATACTAAGGACAAGGAGGATAAATAATTAGGACTTTTAAATCAACGGATAAAACTCAGCTTATCGAGCATTTCAATGTCAGCGAGTTCAAGTGCAAATGCGGAGGAAGCCATGATACGCTGCTCGATATTGAGCTTGTGAATAAGCTTGAACAGCTTTATAAGGCCCTGAACTGCTCGAAAATTATCGTCAATTCGGGCTATCGCTGCTCGGCTCACGATAAAAATGTAGGCGGAAACGGGAGCGGTCAGCATACCAAAGGAACTGCTGCAGATATAGTCTGCTACGGAGCTGACGGCAAGGTGATCTCGTCAAAAAAGGTGACCTGTGCGGCTCAGGATCTCGACTTCGGAGGCGTCGCAAATATCAACAGCAGCTACACTGCTGCTCATGTAGATGTGCGCACAGGCTCGGTATACAGAGGTGATGAGACTAAAGGCACAAACTCGGTGACCTCTGACTTTTACGCTTACTGGCAGTTGAGCAAGACTGATGTTTACGGCTCTGCGGCTAAAAGAACAAAAGAGATCACACTCATTGTTGACGGTGTGACTTAT
>DHYN01000106.1:992-1394 GCA_002414125.1 Ruminococcus sp. UBA5129
TAGCGTCTCAATACATAAGCTTACTATGAGAACAAGTGTTAAATGTTAAACCCGGCACACTGATGATGTAGAGGATAAACAGTAGGCATCAGCGAAAGCGATATAGTCTCCTGACGCATGATTTATACCGTTGTTTCTCGCAGAGGATACTCCTTGATATTGCTGAGTATTGCTGCTGTTTTGTCAGTAGAGCCGTCGTTTACAACAATAAGCTCTATATCATCATATTTTATGTCAAGAATGCTGTTTACACAGGTCTCGATATATTTTTCTGCATTATATGCAGGGATTATAAAGCTTATGTATTGAGACGCTATCCGAAGCCTTGTTTCCAAATCTTTTGTCAAAAAGATGAGCGTTTTGCATTTCTCAAAATTGCCTTTATTCCCTTAAAAGGGGATA
>DHYN01000106.1:1467-5718 GCA_002414125.1 Ruminococcus sp. UBA5129
TACATAAAAGTAAATGCTGTTGCCGTGGGCAGTGTTAGACTGCTGCTTGACATTTTATTTGGAATTGTATATAATTAATATGTATACTTTCATCTCTGAAAGACATAATAATTTTATCTTTCATGAGAGGTGATACAAATGAAAAAAGATGAAGAGAAAACGAAGAACGATTCCGCCAAACGCCTTGACGAAGCGGAGCTTATTGAGAAAACAGGGGAGACGGTCTCGCAGAATGCAAAGCACCTTATCCACTGTCTGACGATCATCGGGCAGATCGAGGGTCACTATATCCTCGGAGAGCAGAACAAGACTACCTGCTACGAGCATATTATCCCATCGCTTGTCGCTATTGAACAGGACAGGAGCGTTGAGGGCTTAATGATAATCCTCAATACTGTCGGCGGAGATGTCGAGGCAGGTCTTGCTATAGCAGAGCTGATCGCGGGGATGAAAACTCCCACCGTTTCGCTCGTTGTGGGCGGAGGTCACTCGATAGGTGTGCCGTTGGCTGTCAGCGCAAAGCATTCGTTTATTGTTCCATCAGCTTCAATGACTATACACCCTGTTCGCATGAACGGGACTGTTCTCGGAGTTCCGCAGACACTCTCGTATTTCGATAAAATGCAGGACAGAATTATAAATTTCGTTACCGATAACAGCAATGTCAGCGAGGAAAAGCTCCGAAACCTTATGATGAATACGGAGGAGCTTGTGCTTGATGTGGGCAGTGTTGTTGAAGGCTCGGATGCTGTTAATATCGGACTCATCGACAGCCTCGGAGGTCTCAGCGATGCTATGGAGTGCCTTTACGAAATGATCGAAGATTCCGAGCCGAGATATGTCTGAATATACCGCCCGATCGGGCGGATCATATGTGTTAGGATAAAAGGAGATCTAAAAATGGCTAAACGTTACAAAAACGGGTTCAATGAGGAGCTTATCAATAAACAGACTCCGCCTCCTCCGCGTGAGAAGGCGGAATCCTCAAAGTCCTCAAAAAAGCCTTCTAAGCCCGATAAACCGAGCAACGACAAGAACCAGTTCTGGTCGATCGTGCTTTTTGCGGTAGGGCTGCTTATCCTGCTTATGGCGCTCGTCAAGGGTTCGGCAGGCTGGAACGCTATACATAATTTCCTTCTCGGAATTTTTGGTGCGGCGACTTTCCTTGTCCCTGCAATACTCATCTACACGGCAGTGCTCATAGGTCTCGAAAAGAGCCAAAAATGCGTTTCAGGACGCGCTGTCTGGGGAATCGCGATGATGTTCCTGCTCAGTGCGGCTATTCAGATATTTTTCGTAGGCTTCCCTAAAGGTGACGGCTTCTTCGAGTATATCGCCAACCTCTACAAGGAGGGCAAAAAGTGGCACGGAGGAGGTGTGGCGAGCCTTCTGATCGCAGGTCCTCTTATTAAACTGTTCGGCATTGTTGGTGCGCGTATCATCTCCGTTATAATGTTCTTTGTGTTCGGAATGCTTCTTACCGGAAAGGGGCTTATCGAATTCTTTGAGCTGCTGACGCGTCCGTTCCGCTGGTTCGGAAAGGGTGTCATAAACCTCAAGGACACTATTGGCGGCGGATATTACGATGATGACGACGATGAAGATGAGGACGAAGATGAAGAGACTCCGAGTGCGGAGACTGTTCAGTCAGATGACAGCGCAAAGGAGGAGAGGAAAGCTCCGAGGCGCAGAAGTCCGCATAAGGACAAGGTCGAGATCGTTGACGAGGTATCTCCGCCTGTCGGCTTCGAGATGGATATCCGTCTCCCCGGTGAGAAAAGCGATCCTCCCGAAGAGCCTGTGACTCCGGTTCAGGAGAATTCGGATGATTTCGGCTTCCTGTTCGGAGAGTCGGAGTCCGTAATGTCAAGGCCCGTAAAGAAAAATGTAAATAAACAGGATGATGAGCTGGAGCTGCTTATCAGCTCGGCAGCCGAATCCTCGGCGAAAAGCGATGCTCACGAGGAGGAGAGTCTTGATTCGGTTCCTGTCGTTGTCGAGGAGCAGAGAGCATACATCAAGCCCTCGCTTGATCTGCTCAAGTATCCCGAAAACAAGAATAACAGTGCCGAGGCACAAATCGAAATGCGTGAAAAGGCTGACAAGATCATCAGCACTCTCGACAGCTTCGGTGTCAAAGCACGCATCACAAATATTTTCCGCGGTCCTGCCATAACGAGATACGAGATACAGCCCGGTGCAGGCATCAAGGTCTCGAAGATAAAGGGTCTTGAGGACGACATCGCACTCAGCCTTGCGGCTCAGGGCGTTCGTATCGAAGCTCCCGTACCTGGAAAGGCTGCCGTAGGAATAGAAGTCCCAAATACAAATAAGGATATGGTCTCGCTCAGGGAGCTTCTTTCCTCAAGCGAGTTCAAGGAGTCTGCGAGCAAGCTCACCTTTGCGGTGGGACGTGATATTGCCGGAAATGTAGTTCTCGGCGATGTTGCAAAAATGCCGCACGTCATCATAGCAGGTACAACAGGCTCGGGAAAATCGGTCTGCACGCGCTCTATTATAATGAGTATCCTTTACAACGCAGATCCCGATGAGGTCAAGCTCATCCTCATTGACCCGAAAATCGTTGAATTCAAGATCTTTGACGGCATACCTCAGCTACTTATCCCGATCGTCACCGAGAGCAAAAAGGCTGCCGGCGCTCTGAACTGGGCGGTCAATGAGATGATGCGCCGCTACAGGATATTCGCAGACGAGGGCGCGAACGACATAAAATCATACAATGACCGTGCTGCCGATAATCCCGAGATCGTAAAGATGCCTCAGATAGTCATCTTCATTGACGAGCTTGCCGATATGATGCTTGTTGCAGGCAAGGAAGTCGAGGACTCGATCTGCCGTCTTGCACAGATGGGACGTGCTGCCGGAATGCACCTTGTTGTTGCAACTCAGCGACCTACTACCGATGTTATCACGGGTCTCATCAAGGCGAATATCCCGAGCCGTATCGCGCTTTCGGTAATGTCTCAGGTCGATTCGCGAACGATCATCGACATGGCAGGTGCGGATAAGCTCCTCGGAAACGGCGATATGCTGTATATGCCTATCGGCATGAACAAGCCGCTTCGTGTTCAGGGCTGCTTTGCTTCAACAAAGGAGATCGAGGAGACGGTAAAATTTATTAAAAGTCAAACCACGAGCGAGTACGATAAGGACATCATAGAGGCTGTTGAAAGCCTTATACCGGTAGGTAAGGGTGATGATACGTCTTCCGATGTGGCTATGGGTAACAGTGACGATGATATTGTCGAGCGCGCTATCGAGCTTGGTGTGAAAATCGGTCAGCTCTCGACCTCAATGCTCCAGCGAAAGCTCAAGCTCGGGTTTGCGAGAGCTGCGAGGATCATGGACGAGCTTGAGGAAATGGGCGTTATCGGTCCGAGCGAGGGTGCAAAGCCGAGGCGTGTTCTCATGTCGCAGATGCAGTATGATGCTCGCCGCGCAAAAAAGCAGGATCAAGGGTGATTTGAATGTACGAAGGATTTCTCCCAACAACAAGAGCTGAAATGGACGAGCTGAATATAGCTCAGTTCGATTATATTTATATCACGGGCGATGCTTATGTCGATCACCCGAGCTTCGGTGCGGCGATCATTACGCGCCTTATCGAGTCGCTTGGATTTACGGTCGGTATAATCGCTCAGCCCGACTGGCACTCCGACAGCGATTTCACACGTTTCGGAGCTCCGAAATACGCTTTTCTCGTGACCTCGGGAAATATCGACTCGATGGTAGCTCATTATACTGCCGCAAAGAGAAAGCGCTCCGATGATGCGTATACCGCAGGCGGCGTCTCGGGAAAGCGTCCCGACCGCGCCGTTATCGTCTATTGCAGGAGACTTCGCGAGATCTACGGAGATATACCGATAGTTATCGGCGGACTCGAGGCTTCGCTCAGACGCTTCGCACACTACGACTACTGGGACGATGCGATAAGACCGTCCATTCTTCCCGACAGCGGCGCGGATCTGCTGTTGTACGGCATGGGCGAGCACCAGATCACGGAGCTGTGTACGCGCCTTGCAGACGGTGAGAATATTGCCGAAATACACGACATCCGCGGTTCGTGCTACATGACAGAGCCGGTGAATACTCCTCTCGGCGCTGCACAGTGTCCCTCGTTCGAGCAGGTTTCCGAGAACAAAACGGAGTACGCGAAGGCAGTAAAGATACAGTACGATTGGCAGGACGAGGTCTACGGAAAGACCGTCATCCAGCGCCACGGCAAAATGA
>DHYN01000106.1:5768-6256 GCA_002414125.1 Ruminococcus sp. UBA5129
AAGGCGTTATCACCCTTCCTACGAGGCGCTCGGAGGAGTTCCGGGCATTGACGAGGTGCGCTTCTCGATCACGCATAACAGGGGTTGCTTCGGCTACTGCAATTTCTGCTCGATAGCTCTTCATCAGGGACGGCGCATCACATGCCGCAGTGAGGAGTCGGTTCTCCGTGAAGCAGAGCGCATAACGAGAATGCCGGACTTCAAGGGCTACATACACGACATCGGCGGTCCTACCGCGAATTTCCGACACCCTTCATGTGAAAAGCAGCTCGGCAAGGGTCTGTGCATGGGGAAAAAGTGCCTTGCTCCGACTCCATGTCCCGCACTGAAAGCCGATCATACGGAGTATCTTGCTATGCTCAGAAAGCTACGCAGGGTAAAAGGGGTCAAGCGAGTTTTTATACGCTCAGGAATACGTTACGACTATCTCATGCAGGATAAAAACGACGAATTCATGCGTGAGCTTATAAAATATCACGTCAGCGGTC
>DHYN01000106.1:6268-13136 GCA_002414125.1 Ruminococcus sp. UBA5129
GTCGTGCTCGACAAAATGGGAAAACCCCACATCGAGGCGTACAAGGCTTTTCAGAGACGCTTCTATGAAATTACTAAGAGTATAGACAAGGAACAGTATCTCGTGCCGTATCTGATGTCCTCGCACCCGGGCAGCACGCTCAGAGAGGCGGTCGAGCTTGCAGTGTTCCTGAAGGAAAATAAGATCCGTCCCGAGCAGGTTCAGGATTTCTATCCGACTCCGGGCACGATATCAACGGCAATGTTCTACACTGAGCTCGATCCGTATACGCTGGAGAAGGTATACGTTCCGAAAACTGCTTCGGAAAAGGCTATGCAGCGTGCTCTGCTGCAATATTTTCTCCCGAAGAACAAGCAGCTCGTGCTTGAGGCGCTCAAAAAGGCAGGCAGGCGTGACCTGATCGGTTCATCGCCGAAGTGCCTTATAGACGACGATGTACGCTCCGAAAGATCACCAAAGAAAGGCGGCGGAAAATGGCAGCAGGATCGAAAGGACACAAAAGCTCCTCAGGGAGGACGCGCTCGAAAAGGCGCACAAAAGGCAAAAAATTATTCCAAAAAGGGACACCGCTGATCTGGATAGCGATCGTTCTGGTCGCTTCACTTATTCTGACGGTACTTGACTATTTCGGTCATAATCCCATTGACTGGCTCCATGAGCAGATATTCGGCAGTCAGACGGCATCGGATGATTCGCTCGAGATACATTTCATTGATGTCGGGCAGGGCGACTGTATTTACATAACGTGCGGCGGTACAAATATGCTCATAGACGGCGGCGAGGCAGGCGAAGCAGCCAATGTTGCCGATTATCTCAATGCACATAACGTTCAGAGGCTCGATTACGTTGTGGGAACTCATCCGCACTCGGATCATATGGGCTGCATGAGTTCGATCATCGAGAGGTTTGACATCGGTCAGGTCATCATTCCGCACCTTGCCGATAAGGATGTTCCTACGACACGGTATTTCGAGAAATTCCTCGATGCGTGCGATAAAAAGGGTCTCCGTATCCATGAAGCAGTCCTCGGCGAAACGCTGAGCATTGGTGAGAGCTCGGCTGAGATTATTGCTCCGTGCTCAAAGAGCTATAGCGGATTGAATAACTATTCGATCGGCATCATGCTGACTCACGGTCGCAACAGATTCCTGTTCACAGGCGATGCGGAGGCTTCCGCGGAGCGTGAAATGGTGCAGAGCGGAAAGCTTAAAAGCGTGCGTGTCTACAAGGCGGGTCATCACGGCAGCGATACATCAAGCAGTGATGAGTTTCTTGAGGTCATACAGCCCGAATATGCTGTTATCTCGTGCGGTAAGGACAATAAGTACGGTCATCCGCACAATTCCACGATAAAAAAGCTTCAAAAATACACAAAGGAGATCTACCGTACCGATGAGTGCGGAGATATAGTTTTCGAGTCCGACGGCGTAAGCCTCAGTGTTCGGACGGAAAGGGTCAAAAAATGATTATCATTGACAGATTTGAGGGAGAGCATGCTGTGCTCGAAATAGACGATAATACGGTCACGATAGACCGCGCTCTGATACCGAAAGCGGCTGAGGAGGGCGATGTGCTGTATGTTTCCGAAAACGGCTACATCATCGACAGCGCCGCTACCGAGGCTCGCCGTNNTTTCTCGCCGTGCCGCTATGCGCGAACGACTTAACCGTCTGAGAGGAAACGGCTGATGACCGATACCATTATAATAGGAGCAGGTGCGGCAGGCTCGCTCGCGGCAATTATGGCTGCAAGGCTCGGAAAAACGGTCATCGTTTTTGAGAAAAACGACTATATCGGACGTAAGCTCCGCATAACGGGAAAGGGTCGCTGCAATGTCACAAACAATTGCTCAAATGACGAGCTGATGCGGAATATCCCTGTTAACGGCAGATTCCTGTACAGCGCTTTTTCGGGATTTTCAACGGCAGATACGATGAGTTTTTTTGAGGAGCTCGGCGTTCCGCTAAAAACAGAGCGCGGAAGCAGAGTTTTCCCGGTCAGCGATAATGCGGAGGATATTGTAAATGCACTTTCGCGCGAATTGAAACGTCTTAACGTGGAGATAATACATAAGAGAGTTACCTCGCTGATAATTGAGGACGGCATTTGCGCAGGCGTCCGTGCAGGCGGTGCGGAGTATCGTTCGTCATCGGTGCTCGTTGCGTGCGGAGGAAAGTCCTACCCGAACACAGGCTCGACAGGTGACGGCTACACGCTTGCCGAGAGCGCAGGTCACATCGTAACGGAGCTTAAGCCCTCGCTCGTACCGCTCGTTTCGCCGGATAAATTCTGTGCCGAGCTCATGGGTCTTTCGCTCCGAAACGTCACGCTCAGGATAACGGATGGCGAAAAATGTATCTTTACAGAGCTCGGTGAGATGCTGTTTACCCATTTCGGATTATCGGGTCCCCTCGTGCTAAGTGCAAGCTCGCACATGCGTGAGATGACTCCCGAAAGGTATACCGCGTTCATTGACCTGAAGCCCGGTCTCGACAGTGAAAGGCTCGATGCGAGGATACAGCGTGATTTTGCCGAAAACCTCAACAGAGATCTCGTGAACGGCATCAGAAAGCTGCTCCCTGCGAAGCTGATACCCGTGATAGTGAAAATGTCGGGAATAGCTCCTGACCGCAAGATCAACGGTATCACAAAAGAGGAGCGGAAAAAGCTCTGTGAGCTGATAAAGGCGATGCCGGTGCGCATCTCGGGATTCAGACCGATAGATGAAGCTATCATCACGAGCGGAGGAGTATCCGTCCGTGAGATCAGCCCAAAAACAATGGAGTCAAAGCTCGTCAGCGGTCTTTTCTTCGCAGGCGAGGTCATTGACGTGGATGCTTATACGGGAGGCTTCAATCTACAGATCGCTTTCGCTACGGCAAACGCCGCGGCTCTTTATCTGTGAGTACTTTTAAAATAATTGCAGGTCATCCTGCGGAAAGGTCAACCCTATGAAAACTATAAATATTGCAATTGACGGTCCTGCCGGAGCAGGAAAAAGCTCGATAGCAAAAAAGGTATCGGCTGAGCTTGGGTATATCTATGTCGATACAGGTGCGCTCTACAGAACGATCGCACTCTTTATTACCGAGAACGATATCTCCGATGAGGACATACCGAGTGCTCTTGAGACTGCCGATGTATCGCTGAAATTCATTGACGGAGAGCAGAGAGTCTACCTCGGAGACCGAGATGTTTCGGGACTCATCCGTACTCCCGAGATCTCAATGGCAGCTTCGCGGACTTCGGCTATCCCTGCTGTAAGAGCGTACCTCTTTGAGACACAGAAGAAGATCGCCCGCGAGAACAACGTCATCATGGACGGCAGAGACATCGGTACTGTAGTCCTCCCCGATGCACAGGTGAAGATCTTCCTCACCGCATCGCCCGAGGAGCGGGCAAACCGCCGCTACAAGGAGCTTCTTGAGAAGCCCGGCTGTCCGTCATATCAGGAGATACTTGATGATATAATCAAGCGGGATCACAACGATATGCACCGTGAAACTGCTCCTTTGAAGCAGGCTGATGATGCGATTCTGTTCGATACCTCTGCGATGGGTCTGGAGGAATCGGCTGCTAAGCTCACCGCTCTCATCAGAGAAAAGCTTGCGTAGAGGAGGAGCGTATGTACTATTTTTGCAGGAATCTTGTATGGCTGGCTATGCATATTGCGTTCAGCATAAAGACAGAGGGCAGGGAGGAGCTTCCTAAAAAGACGGCAATGATCTACTGTCCGAATCATCGCTCGAATGCCGACCCTCCGCTCGTTGCGATGCTCATAAAGGGCAGAATGGCTTTCATGGCAAAGGACAGTCTTTTCAAGAATAAGCTTTTCGGCTGGCTCATCAGATCGCTCGGTGCATTTCCTGTCTCAAGAGGCTCGGGTGACCTTACTATCCTCGACACTTCTGCCGATAAGCTCCGCGAGGGCAAAAGCCTCATGATATTTCCCGAGGGAACACGTTCAAAGGACGGAAAAGTCGGCAAGGGTCACTCGGGAGCTGCTGCCATAAGCGCAAAATCGGGTGCGGCGATCGTTCCGGTCGGCATTTGCTACGGCGAGAAGCTGAGATTCCGCACGAGGATAGTTGTGAAATTCGGAAAGCCTATCCCGGCAGAGGAATACTTCGAGGGCAGCTCCGAACCCGATCCGAGAGCGCTTGTCAAAATGAAGAAAAGGTATATGAGCGAGATAAAGCTCCTTGTAGAGGGAGAGGAGAAGTGATATGAGCAGGGTAACTATTGCAAAATCCGCAGGCTTTTGCTTCGGCGTTGACAGAGCTGTGAAAATGGTCTACGGTGAGCTTGCCGAAAACTCGCGCGTTGCAACACTCGGACCGATCATCCATAATCAGGACGTTGTAAACGACATGAAGGCAAAGGGTGCAAGGATAATCGACTCGGTTGACGAGCTTGAAGATGGCGAGACTGTCGTTATCCGCTCGCATGGAGTCGGACGGGATGTCTACGAAAAAATCAAGGCGCGCGGCAATCGTATGCTCGACGCTACATGTCCTTTCGTTGCGAGGATACATAAGATCGTTGCCGAGAAAACGGCTGAAGGCTGTTTTATCCTGATCGCAGGTGATAAAAACCATCCTGAAGTACAAGGAATCGTTGGTCATTGTGACAAAAATTATTATGTTTTTAAGGATAATTTTGAGCTAAAAGACTTTTTTGAAAAAAAATATGAAAATTTGAAAAAAAGTCTTGCAATTGTTGCGCAAACAACGTATAATATAGTAATATGGGATATGTGTTTAAATGTTATTCCGAAGAACGATCCCAACATCGTTATCTTTGATACTATCTGCAACGCGACCGATTCGAGGCAGTCGGATGCACGCGAGCTTGCGGAAAATTCGGATCTTATGCTTGTTGTTGGAGGCAGACACAGTTCGAATACCGTGAAACTGTTCGAGGTGTGCAGCCAGTATTGCAGGACGTTCCACATAGAGAATGCAGATGAGCTTCGGACGTTAAATCTTCCCGATGCCGAGAAGATCGGTATCACGGCAGGCGCTTCAACCCCTGCTTATATAATCAAGGAGGTACAAACAAAAATGGCTGAAAATGAAATTATGAAGGCAAATTCTGAGGAGGAGATCGATTTCGCGGAAGCTCTCGATCAGTCTTTCAAGAAAATACATACAGGAGAAAAGGTTATTGGCTATGTCGTTGATGTAAACAGCAACGAAGTTACTGTTGATCTCGGTACTAAGCACACTGGCTACGTTAAGCTTGAGGATCTTACCGATGACACAACTAAGACGCCTGCTGACATTTGCAGTGTCGGCGATGAGATCGAGCTCATCGTTATCAAGGTCAATGATGCCGAGGGTACAGCGGCTCTCTCCAAGAGAAAGGTTGACGAGCAGGCAGGCTATGAGAAGGTGACTAAGGCTTGCGAGGAGGGTACTGTCCTCGAGGCTGCTGTTCAGCACGTTGTAAACAAGGGCGTTACACTCAGCATCTACGGCGTAAGAGTATTTATCCCTGCTTCACAGACAGGTCTCCCCAGAGGTGCAGAGCTTGAGCAGCTTCTCAAGAAGAAGGTAGAGTTCAAGATCATTGAGGTATCCGGTGACGGCAGAAAGAGAGCGATCGGCTCTATCAAGGCTGTTTCAGACGCTAAGAGAGAAGAGGCTAAGGCTAAATTCTGGGAAACTGCTGAGGTCGGCGCTGTTTACTCGGGTAAGGTAAAGTCGCTTACGAGCTTCGGCGCATTTGTTGATCTCGGCGGTATCGACGGTATGGTTCATATTTCCGAGCTTTCATGGAAGAGGATCAAGCACCCCAGCGAGGTTGTTGCTGTAGGCGATACTCTTGAGGTCTATATCAAGGATCTTAAGCCCGAGGAGAACAGGATCTCTCTCGGATTCAAGAAGGCTGAGGACAATCCTTGGGAGATCTTCATGGCTAACTACAACGTTGGAGACGTAGTTAAGGCTACTGTCGTTTCTATCACAAGCTTCGGCGCATTCGCTCAGATCGTTGACGGCGTTGACGGACTTATCCACATTTCTCAGATCGCTGACAAGAAGGTCGAGAACGTTAAGGACTACGTTTCCGTTGGTGACGTTGTTGACGTTAAGATCATTGAGATTGACACTGAATCAAAGAGGATCAGCATTTCCATGCGTGCTCTTATTGAGGATGCGGACGCTGACGAAGAAGAGTATTCTGACGAGGCAGAAGCTTCTGAGGATGCTGAATAATTTCAGAAAATTAAGCGCTTTGCCGTCTGTCGGTGAGGCGCTTTACTTTTGAGGTGAGCTATGTTTAGGAATCCATTATATTATTTTCCTGTCGAGGCGAATCGCCTGTATCACGCTGAAAAAGGCTCTAAGGAATACAAAAAGCTGACGGCGGAAATTGTAGCTAAAACCAACGGTATGTATGTTAACGACGATGAGGTTTTCACAGAATATACAGCCAAGATCAAACGCAGGCTGATCGCTGTTTTTGTGTTTGCAGTGGTTGGATTTGCGTCATTTGCTGCCATGCAGATCACGGACAAGATCGACAGTGACGCTGATCTGATCTTTGCGTTATTTTTCTGCGTTGGTATGCTTTCCTGCATTATAACGATTTTTCTGAGCATTTTTGTTGTGAGATTGCGGCGGAAGCTGGTTCAGCATCTTCTCAAAGATTACACTCCCGCATGCGAGGAGTTCGGAGAAGAGGTGCTTGCCGCTGTCGGGATGAGCTGCCTTTCAGCGGTCGGCAATGAGGAGGCGATCGACTGTGGATATTTTGAAGACTGTGATGAAAGTGATGAGGGTGAGTTCGAGGACTGCTTCTGTGTGAATTGCGGAGCTTCAATCTCACGCACACTCATAACCGATTTCGATGAGCATGAGAGCGC
>DHYN01000106.1:13181-13535 GCA_002414125.1 Ruminococcus sp. UBA5129
AAGCTCTGTAAATATTATCGCGAGATCTCTGCATTATAGTCACAAAAATACTTGAAATTATTTGTGCATAATTACCTGAAATTGTAAAAGTTTCGTTAATCGCTTGACAAAGCCGATCAAATATTGTACGATTAGCATGTATAGATATGCTTATACAAATCATTGAGAGGGGTCTTAATATTATGAAATTTGCGAAAATCGCTGCGGCTGTTTCGGCTCTGGTGCTCGCGGCAGGTACTACGTCTTATCTGCCTGCCGGCATGAAGAAAGAAGCTTCCGCAAATGCAGCATCGGGCGGCTATAACTATGCCGAAGCTCTGCAAAAATCTATGTTTTTCTATGAGGTTCAGCAGG
>DHYN01000106.1:13556-13744 GCA_002414125.1 Ruminococcus sp. UBA5129
GGATTCAATGGTCGATGAGGACGGCGATGAGACCGATGTTGTTCCGGGAGGCTGGTTTGACGCGGGCGATCACTTTAAATTTACTCTTACAAACGCCTATAGCGCATCTATTCTTGCGTGGGGCTATATTGAGTATAAGGATGCTGTAGATAAGGCAGGACTCGGCGAGCTTTATAAAAACAATATCA
>DHYN01000106.1:13820-14018 GCA_002414125.1 Ruminococcus sp. UBA5129
GCAGCGCAGAGGTTTACCTCAGGAAGCATCAACTTAACAACGGCGATTGGGAACGTCCTTATGATATTATCGAGAACTCCACCGTTGCTGCTCTTTCCGCAGCCGCTCTTGCACAGGGTTATATACTTTTCAAGGATTCCGACCCGGCAAAGGCTGAGGAGTATCTCGAACACGCGAAGGATCTTTTCGAGGGTGCGG
>DHYN01000106.1:14053-19386 GCA_002414125.1 Ruminococcus sp. UBA5129
ACATGGGTAGACGACTGTATGTATGCCGCTTGCTGGCTATATAAGGCGACCGGCGATAAGCAGTACCTTGACAAGGTTGAAAAGGATTATATACCGAATTTCCCTCAGGAAAACCAGTCTACCGATTGGAAGTATACATGGGGACTTGCATGGGACGNNCCTCATTATCGCCGAAGCAGTATGCGCAGATTACAGGCAAGGAGGAATGGATAAACCACATCGACAAGCATATCCGCTACTGGATGAATGAGGGTAGCGCAAGCGGACTTAAGCCTTTTGAGGGAAAAGTGACCCCCGGTGGTCTTTCGCACCTTACAAACTGGGGATGTCTCCGCCATGCGACAAATACGTCGTTCCTTGCTAAACTTGCAAGCGATACCATATTCAAGGATGACTCCGCCAAGTCTCAGAAGTACAACAAATGGGCGGACAGTCAGGTGAACTACTGCTTCGGCGATAATGAGGAAAATATCAGTTATGTGCTGGGAATGGGCGACAAACAGCCTGTCGCTATTCATCACAGAACTGCTTCGGGAATTCATGACGACCACTGGAACGAGCTTGGTCAGGAATCAGGCGGCGACGAGGGTTGGCAGACAGAATATGCCCATACCCTATACGGCGCGCTTATCGGCGGTCCGGACAGTTCGGGCAGCTATGGAACTTATAAGGTTTCGGATTATCAGTTTACAGAGGTCGCTATCGACTACAATGCAGGTCTCGTAGGTGCAGCAGCAGGTCTCTACCACTTCTATAAGACAGGCTCTATCGACAACAGCATCGAGGGCGTTACAAAGATCTACAACAGCACACCTCCCGAGCCTGTAACTGAGGCTTCAACAGATGCTACCCAGCCCGCAACACAGCCTGCAACTCAGCCTGTAACAAGCGGCGGCGGTCAGCAGACAAGCGAGAGCGGCAAGTACACTCTCACACTCGGCGATTCCTACGACTACGGTAAAATGGACGAGAAGATGATCGGCTGGGAATGGTCAGAATTCAATATTCCCTCAAATGAAAAGGTCACAAAGGTGGAGGTAAACCTTTCCTCAAACTCAAATATCGGTACATGGCAGGGCGCTTTCGGTTCGTCTACTAAGGTTTCTCCCGATTACTGGACTCAGTCCGATGATATGGAGAAGAAGATCACAAGCTCCAAGGGTACTGTTACTTGGGACGTTGACTCTGATACATCGAGCATCATCCAGCGCGAGTACGGCGGCGAGCTTAAGTTCGGCGTTTGGTGGATCGACTGTCAGCAGTTCACTATTGATTCGGTAGTGGTTTATACTGACGGAACAGGCACACCACAGCCGGCAACACAGGCTCCCACAAAGGCACCTGTAACACAGGCTCCTACTAAGGCTCCTACTCAGAGCGGAAACGATCTCCCGAATCCCACTGTTTACGGTGACGCCGACTTGGATAATGAATGTACTATCAACGATGTAGTAGCTCTTCTCTGCCACGTTGCTAATCCGACACACAACGAACTCTCAAATCAGGCACGTTCAAACTGTGACGTTTACCAGAGAGGTGACGGAATAAGCGTAAACGATATAAACGCTATCCAGCAATTTATCGCCGGAATCGTTTCTTCGCTTCCCGTTTGATGAATAAAAAAATGAGACCCAACNNTTTTTGCGGTGTTGGCTTAATAGTAGTAATAATAATCGTTCGCACCCTCAAGGGAAATATCCATTCCGAACAGCACCTCAAGCTTGCTTGCAAGCTCGTCGTTCTCGGCGCTCTTGGGGAGATAAACGGTTCTGCCGTTTATGTTTACCATTCCCGATACCTCTTCGTCAAACACGAACTGTTTGCCGATCGAAACGGCATAGTCGAGAAGCTCGAGTGCTTCCTTGTCGTATGTGCTGAGGCTTACTTCAATTGCCTGTACGTTGTTGTGCGAATCGAACATAGGGTCTGCAGTTATGTGACTTGAAAATAATTGGTATTTTTTGGTGTAGGATTCGTTGAACAGTCCGTTTGAGATGTACGTTGAGTAGGCGGATGACGAATACACGCGGTTTGCAACGAGGAACATTGTAGACTCTTCGATCTCGGACGGAACTGTTTTCTTAATGGTGATACCGTGCTCTTTAAGGAAGCTCTTGGTGTTCGTGAAGCTCTCAAAAATTGCGTAGTCGGTATAGATGAAGCCCTCTAATCTGTTTGAACAAAGCTCCTCCTCGGTGAGCGCTTTCCAGTCTTTTTTGTAGATCTTACACAGCTCGCTCGCTTCATTTTTTGTGAGTTTTATCGTACCGATATCAATATTGAGATCGGAGTATGTGTCAAGGAAATATAACTCCTTTTTTTCGTCACTGCGGCTGTAGAGTATGTCTGAAAACAGCTCGTAGCTTATTCTATCGGCATATTCTTCACTGAGGTAGAGGTTTTTGAGGAGCGGAGCAAGCTCATTGCTGTTCGTCGGATAGTATCTTATGACAGACCGACCGTCCTTCTTGTGGTAGGTGATACGAATGCTGTTTGATACTCCTTTGAAGAAGTCGGCATTATCGTTTGCCTGCTGAACGATTGACGCGTTCGGCTTTTCTTCGCCTTTTTTCAGGCGGTCAACTATCGTTTCATGGAGCTTTACGGTCTCTTTTATCATATCCTTGTCGGTGAAGCGTATATCATATATGCCGCAATAAATATCATCCAAATTCAGCTCAACACTCGATATTGATGATGCTGAGGGAACGCGGTATGCAGCTCCGAAGCCGTTTGTTTCCTTGCAGAGCGATACTATCGCGAATATCGCCGCAACCGTAGCGGCATATCTTATCACGCTCATCCATATCCTGCGGAAGCCTCTGTTAGAGATGATCTCGGTTATGAAGTACAGTATTCCGCATATGAATATTCCTGCAACGGGCACATCGTTAGACTCGAAGAAGAGCGAAAGTATGCAGAACGAGTAGCAGGTGATGATGAAGTAATAAAAGCTCTTGTATACATACGGCTTTGAAACGTCCTCAGCCTTTCTGTGCTTGTCGAGGAGGTATGCGCCTGCGATAAATAATGCGATAACGATCACGGCAACGATCAGCCAGTTGATGAAGAGACGTGAATACGCTGAGCCGTCCGTATCGTATTCGGTTGCAAAATAAACAGCAAAATCGACCATGCCGATCGGGCTTGTTGCGGTGAACAGAGGACTAAAGAATACAGCGTTCGAATCTAAGCCTATGTTTCCCGAGCTGACGATGAGAATATATATGCACGCTATAGTTGCGGGAATGAACAGGAAAATCGCGAACGATGCAAATACCGATTCAAAGCGTGAGCCTGTGCAGACGACTGCAAAGACCGTCATTGTGTAGTAAAGCAGCATTCCTATGAGCACGATAACGACTTCATAGAAGTATAGCGGGAGATACTCTTGAAGATGATCCTTGAAGTTGTCGTAATCGTATGGGGTTATGAAGCTGCTGCCGATAGTGATTATGAGAATGGATACGACCATTGCCAGAGCGGCAGGAACGAGATACGCTGCCATACCCGAGATGTAGTCGGCGAAGAAGCGCTGCTTGTGTGTCAGAGGGAGAGAGCCTGTCATATCGACAAGCGATTTTGTGTAAAGATGCTTGAAGAAATTGCGCGCTATGAGCGCTCCCATCAGAATGGCGATGGCGAAAAGGAAAACGCTTATGTACGCGATAGCCGCAAACGTATCATCGTTTTTAACGTTTTTGTCCACCATTATCACGAGCATGAGCGATGCAAGCGGAAGTCCGATTATCTGGAATACGTTATATACAGTGAGAAATCGCTTCTCGGAAATAAGATCGCTGCGCATTCTCGTGAAGAAATAGCTTTTTTTACTGCGTGATGTCGCTGCTGTCATAGCCAAGCACCTCCAGTTCATAGATAAATATCTCCTCGAGCGATAGCGGAATGATCTCGAAAAGTTTAGGAGAATAGGGCTTTAATGCCGTTCTGAGCATCTCGTCATCGCCCTTTGCGATAATAAAGTGAACACTGCCGCTAAGCTCGTAGTGGAGCACTTCAAGACCTGTCTGGGTGATCTCTTCGCGAGTGAGTATGCGGTTCTTTCCGTCAGAGTCCTCTCCGAATACAGCCTGTATCTTGTGGATACTGCTTTTTACGCTGTCGATCTCGCGGCAGAAAATGATGTTTCCTCCGTGGAGAAGCGCCGCTGTATCACAAACCTCGTTGATCTCCTTAAGGTTGTGCGAGGAGATAACGGTGGTAAGCTGTCGGTCGATCATGGCATCGACGAGCATTTTCTTTACGATGATGCGCATTGTCGGGTCGAGACCGTCAAAGGCTTCATCGAGGAAGAGGTAATCCGTGCGACAGGCGAGTCCGATTATCATGATAGCCTGACGCTTCATACCCTTGGAGAAATTGCCTATCTTTTTGTCGAGCGGAAGGTGTATTTTATTGCGGAGATTCTCGAAGATCTCCTCAGAGAATGATGAGTAGTAGCTTTTATAGTAATTCTTGAGTTGTTTGAGAGTAAATGACGAGAACTGAACCGTCTCATCGTTGATGAAGAAAACACGCTCCTTGATTTTTGCGTTGTCGTAGACCGGTTCGCCGTCAACGAGCACCTCGCCGCTGTCGGGACGGTAAATGCCTGAGATAAGTCTCAATATTGTTGACTTTCCTGCGCCGTTAGAGCCGAGAAGACCGAAAGCAGTGCCTTTTTCGATTTTCAGGTCAACTTTGTCGAGAGCCGTGAATCTGCCGAAACTTTTTGTCGTGTTTTTTAATTCGATCATTTCAAATGCCTCCTTCGGTGATTATTCTATCTTGTCTATGCGTTCTTTGAGGAGAGCTTTCTCGATACCTCGGCTAAGGGCATCCTTGACCGCCTTGTCGAAGTCGGCGAGCGCTGCGTCCTGAAATAATGACGGATCGGGCTTTGCAATAAAGCTTCCTCTGCCTTGCAGCGAGTAGATTATTCCGTTCCGTTCGAGCTCCTGATAGGCTTTTGCCACTGTGTTAGGATTAACTCCCGTATCCTTTGCGAGACTCCGCACGCTCGGTATCTGGTCGTTTTCGTGAAGCTGACCTTTCATGATGAGCTCGATGATCTTCTTATAGATCTGCTCGTAAATTGGGGTTCTGTTAGTCAGGTCGATAGAAAACATACGCCGCTCCTTCCTGTAGCATGTGTACTAATTCATGTGCTACACTTACATCTTATCACATTATTCCCGCTTTGTCAAGGGGTTTTGAAAATAAATTCACTCACTTCTCTTGTTTCGGCTTGAATCCGCGAATTCTGCTCACGGCTCGCGGTGCTTCGCTTTGCTTGCAGCTCGCTGTCTTACGCTGACGCAAGCACGGCTTTG